>MHYY01000001.1 GCA_001830285.1 Planctomycetes bacterium RIFCSPLOWO2_12_38_17
TCTTTCCATGACAATTTGTCAAATCGCCTGAGAGAACAATTAAATCAGCCGTTTCAAGAATGGCCTTCATTTTTACAAGATTACTTGTGTCTTCATGAATATCGCCAAAAGAAATAATCTTCATCACTCCTCCCACATCATAATGTTTACAGGGATCGGAAGTCGGCAGTCAGCTTTTCTTTTCGATAGACGTCCTTAAACCATTAAGCATCCGACCTATTTCTGCAGTTTTATCTAAAACCTCTTTCATCTGTTTCAAGTCGAGATAGTTCAATCGTTCGGCTATTTGAATACAAGTCTCCAACTCCGCAAGAGAACCATAGGCTATGGATAAATGTTTAAGGAACTCTTTAGTATATTGCCTTTCTCGTCCTTCGGCAATATTTGCAGGAACTGATATGGCAGCACGTTGTAACTGGCTGGTAAGTCCATAAATCTCACTCTTTGGGAAATTATTTGTTATCTGGTAACACACCACTACTAAATCCATTGCCTTCTGCCATACTTCCAAATCTCGATAACTTTTAAAACTCATAAATCCCTCCTGACTCCCGATCCCCGTAAACTGTCACCAGTATCTAATTTAACTGACCAATCTTATTTTCTACTGCATCACGAATCTTACCCTCATGCACCAATTTATACATAGTGTTTATATCATCAGACAATACTCGGTCTTCTTCCATATGTGATATGTGTTTTCTGATAAGTTTATATGCCTCTACAGTTCCGGCGCCCGCCTTAAGATTGGTAAACAAGTCAATTGCCTGTGCTGCACAAAGCAGTTCTATAGAAATAACAAATTCTGCATTTTTCAACACTTCCCTGCATTTTCTTGCTGAGATTGTTCCCATGCTTACATGGTCTTCCTTATTTGCGGATGTAGGAATGGAATCAACGCTGGCAGGGTGTGCAAGTACCTTATTTTCAGATACCAGGGCTGCAGCGGTGTACTGTGCAATCATAAACCCTGAGTTTAATCCAACGTCTTTTATGAGAAATGCAGGCAACCCACTTAATTGAGGATTTATCAATCGTTCAATGCGTCTTTCTGAAATATTTGCAATTTCTGAAAGTGCAATCGTCAGAAAATCCAATGCAAGCGCAATCGGTTGTCCGTGAAAATTTCCACCTGATATAATCTGGTTTGTTTCTGAAAAGACCAAAGGATTGTCAGTTGCGGAATTCATTTCAATTTCAATTACCCTTTTTGCGTAATGAAGCGCATCAAGGGAAGCGCCGTGTACCTGAGGAGAGCATCTGATTGAATATGCATCCTGAATGCGTGAACAATCTTTATGCGATGATACAATCTCGCTATTCTGTGTAATACGTCTGAGATTATCGGCGCTTATAATCTGACCTGGATGCGGCCTTACCTCATGGATCTTTTTATCCAGCTCGATATTCGATGCTAATAATACCTCCAGACTCATTCCAGCTGCTATATCTGCTGTTTTTAACAAATTCATTGCATCGTATACGGTAATTGCACCAATTGCAGTCATAACCTGTGTTCCATTTATAAGTGCCAGACCTTCACCTGCATCAAGGTTAACTAAATTAATACCAGTTGATTCCATAGCATCTTTCCCGTTCAGGATATCGCCGTTATAAAATGCCTTGCCTTGTCCAATCAGAACCAATGCCAGATGGGCTAATGGAGCAAGATCACCGCTGGCTCCAACAGACCCCTTTTCCGGCATGAGTGGGTATACGCCTTTATTAAATAATTCAATCAGTGTTTTTAATGTATCAGATTTGATGCCTGAATAACCTTTGGCAAGATTATTGACTTTGAGAATTAATACACCCCTTGTTGTTTCAACATCAAGATAATTTCCAATGCCAGCGGCATGACTCATTAATATATTCTTTTGAAGCAGTTTTGTCTGCTCTTCTGAAATGACTACATCACTTAATGCTCCGAAACCAGTAGTTAAGCCATAGATGATTCGTTTAGAATTTAATGCATCCGCAATCATCCTGCGGGCATTAATTACCCTCTTCTTAGCATCCTCGCCCAACAATATATGGTTTCCGTTCCTCACTCCTTTGATAAACTGGTCGAGTGAAAGGTTTTCACCATTTAGGATAATGTATTCCATAGAAAACTCCGTTTCTTAAATATTGTGTTTGTTTCGCAAGAATAATTGATGATGCGCTTGTCTATTTGCTTCATGGTTTCTTCTTTATTTGCTCAGGGCCGAAGAAGCGGAAACACACCACAACATTAGCCATGACATTAAAAATTGTATTTACGGATAAATTCCTCATACTCTTGTGTGAATGTGACTTTTTTATGATGTTCTTCCTGAGTGTCAATGTATATTCTTACTTTGTCAAGCATTGATTCGCTTACAGATACCGCAAAATACTCATCGGCCCATTCAAACCTACACTTCGTTATTTTGTGCTTGTTTATCCAAAATGCAGATTCACCTTTTATCAAGTGCATTGCTTTTGCAATACTCATGTCCGCATTTAGCCCCATTAAACAGTGTAAATGATCGTTGTATCCATTCAATCTGTCAATAAAGATTTCTTTGCTCCTTGCATTCTGTTTGATATGACTAATCACTTGATGTCTTATCTCTTTGGCCAGATAAGGTTCTCTGCTCTTAGTTCCCCACACTGCATGTATCATTATTTTTACGTATGCCATTTTTTACTCAAGGCTAAAGCCAGGATATTGGGTGTGTTTCCGCCGACTCCGCTCTGAAGAGCGGAGTTAATAGCAGTGGTTCTCCTCTGACCCCGGACTGAAGGCTGTGGTTATTAACTCCGCCATTTATGGCGGAGACAAGACTTCGCGCATCAAAGGCTTTAGCCATGATTATCAACATCCCAATAATCTTCAAACTCTCAATCCCTCTTGTATAAATGATCTTCACGGCTATTCGTTCACCCTTACGGATTTTACCATTATTTCTTTTTCTTTCACAGTATCGCTGAATGGTAAGCTTAATGTCCCTCTGAACGTTTCAATTATTCTTCATCAATTTCGGCATTACCCTTGTGCTCGTATTGCTCAATGGACTTTTGAGGAGTTTCTGCCTTTCGTTTTCTTTCAATAGTTTCTCCCCGAAAAATAATACAAAGACTAATGTATTTTTACTGCACTTACCACCTCATCAATGGATGAATATTTATGTGGATACTCGAGTTTAGGCCTTTCAATAATTATGGTGTCTATTCCTTCAATTAGCGCGGCATTAACCTTCTCAAGTATCCCACCAGCCTCTCCGCTTTCTTTTGTTACGACCGTATTAATCCCGTATTGTTTAAACATTGCCCTGTTTAAATCCTCTGAAAATGGCCCGTGCATTGCGATTATATTTGTAGCTGGTATTCCTATATCTAGACATAAAGCAATATGTTCTGGAATAGGTAGGATACGTACAAATAATTCTTTTTCATTTTTTAATATTATAAATCTTGATACACTCGATACACCGGTTGTTAGAAGTATTTTGTTCCCAAGACCTCTTGCCTTATCCACGGCTTCAGACATAGCGCCAACCCTGTGAATCAAAGGGTTGACAGGGATTTTTATTTCTTGTCTCTCAAATCGTAAATATCTTACATTAGTCCTCTTGCACGCATCCATCGCATTCTGAGATACCTCTATGGCATATGGGTGGGTTGCATCTATAACAATATCTATTTCTTTATTAATTATTAAATGGGTAAAACCATCCACATCAAGGCGTCCCTGCAAACAGATTGTCTCTAAGCCCATTTGTTCAAAAATCTTTTTACCGTATTCGGTAGCAACAGTTGTTATAAGACGTATGCCTTTGTTATATAGTCTTCTAACTATTTCTTTACCCTCTTCCGTACCTGATAGTACAAGTATCATAGACAAACTTTTGTTCTCGAATTACTTTATATTCACAATGATTGAACTGACTAAGAGACTGTGTTATAGTACATAAAAACCAGTACATGGTCAATTTCAAAAATCATCATTGAAATTATGAAAATTACAAAACATCCTCTTTTTTACTTTATTGGTATAACGATTTATCTATTTCTGAAATTCAAGTGGCTATACGTCTTTAAGCACCTTTTCAGGAATCCCAAGGCAAGAAAAGTCAAACCAGAATTTCATCAAAATGTTTATAAGAATAGTAATAAAACACTTGTCTCTATAGTAAAAGGTGACAATATCTATTCTATGCTCAAAGAAGGGATAGAACTCATTGGTGGATTGGACAAAATTGATATAAAAGGTAAGTCGGTACTTATAAAACCGAATATAGTCAATCGCTATCCAAGTCCTGCTAACACGAATCCGTATGTTATCAAAGCCATTATAAAACTTTTGCAAGAATATGGGGCTTCAAAAATACTTGTAGGCGATATGTCTGCAATTTTTGCGCTTCCTACGAAGAAAAACGCCATAAAATCAGGGGTTTGGGAGGTAATCCAGGACGAAGATATACAGTTCGTATCCTTTGAAGACCGTGGTTGGGTTGAAGTGGATATACCGGAGGGGAGGTTTATAAAAAAAGCAATTGTATCAGAAGTTCTTTATGAAGTTGACAGAATCATTAACGTGCCTGTTATCAAAACGCATGGTTATGCTACCTATACCATTTCGCTTAAAAACTTTATTGGGGCGGTTCATGCCAAACAGCGTCCTTACTTTATTGCGCCTGACTACTGGGAAGAAATCGTTGCAGAGCTAAACGCTGCATACACGCCGCATCTGAATATAATTGATGGAACCAGGATTATTATAAAAGGGGGACCTACAAAAGGTAAAATAGCAGAACCAAATCTAATCATTGTAACCGGCGACAGGATTGCCGCAGACATTGCTGGATTAAGTATTATAAAGGCATTTGGTGAATGGGAAAGGATTAGTAATAAAGATGTGTGGGCACAGAGGCAAATCAAGAGGGCTATCGAATTACGTCTTGGAGTTAGCAGTCCTTCTGAGTTAAAAATCGTATCCAAATGCCAGTGCGCTGATAAATCTGAGTTTGAAGAATTAATACAGAAGATACATCAATATTCAAATGTTTCGTAAATTTAAAAATCAGAATGCTTATTCATTAGAAATTATTTATCGAAAAGCTTTAAGCTGATAACTAGTAACTATAAACTGATAACCTAATAAATGCTAACAACGGACATACTAATTGTAGGCGCAGGTATAATTGGTCTTTCTATCGCAAGGGAACTGAACAACAGACACGCTGATTTAAATATTACCGTAATAGAAAAGGAACATGCTTTAGGGTGTCATGCAAGCGGCAGGAACAGCGGTGTACTCCATGCTGGTTTTTATTATTCGCCAGATAGTCTGAAGGCTAAATTTACTAAAGAAGGAAATAAACTTTTAACTGATTATTGTTTAAAACATAACCTTCCTATTAATAGATGCGGAAAAATTGTTGTCGCCAAAAATGTACAGGAAATCGAGGGTATATTTGAATTAAAAAGAAGGGGAGATAAAAATGGCGTAGAATTGGAGATAGTTGATGAGGATAAATTAACGGAACTTGAACCCAATGCAAGAACGTGCGGTAAGGCACTGTATTCACCAACAACTTCAGTAGTAAATCCAATGAAAATCATAGAACATATTGCCGAAAGCTTAAAAGGAAAAGTAAATATATTACTAAATCAAAAATTTATAAAGCAAGGTGATACATTCACAATTATAACCAATAATTCAAAAATAAGTTTTAAACATCTTATAAACTCAGCAGGTTTATATGCGGACAAAATTGCCCACCAATTTGGGATCGGGTTGAAATATACCTTAATTCCATTCAAAGGTCTTTACATAGAATATAAAGACAGCAATCTAATTCAAAAACATATCTATCCTGTACCCAATCTTGCAAATCCATTCCTTGGAGTGCACTTCACCAGGACAGTTGATGGGAAGGTAAAGATAGGGCCTACCGCAATTCCAGCCTTGTGGCGGGAGAATTATCAGGGGCTGTCCAATTTTAATTTAGGCGAATTCCTTGAAACAATATTTACTGACGCTAAATTGTTTATAAATGATAATTTCAATTTCAGAAAACTAGCATTAGAGGAAATCAAAAAATATTGCAGTAATTATTTCATTCAGCAATCAATTCCTCTAGTTAAGAAAATAGATATATCAAAATTCGGCAGTTATTTGAACTCTGGGATACGCGCGCAGTTGTTAGATAAAGAGGGTATGAAGCTGGTAATGGATTATGTTATTGAAGAGGGGGAAAATTCCACGCATATTTTAAATGCAGTTTCGCCTGCATTTACCTCTGCCTTTTCATTTAGTAAATTTATCGTTGATGAAGTAGAAAAGGCAATGGGACTCAAAACCAAACTGTAGATTTCTTAATATTTCAACATAATTCTATTTCGGTTGACATCAGGCGAAATTACAGATTCCGACCAAATTCCGGGGACACCCATTTAATTATTGACATTGTTTTTAAAATAATTAAGATGTGGTCACGTCCAGGGTTGCTCGTGCGGTAGTGCCAGAAGTACCACATCATATAACTCAGCGAGGAAATCGAAGAGCTTCGATGTCATGAGCGAACAGGGAGACCTCTTGGCACTGACAGTTTTATATCTCGGCTTGAAAATATCCTTGGGAGAATACTCCATAAGCAGAAACCTGGCACAAAGGGGACTCAAAAGAAAAACAGGAATCCCCAAATTTAAGTACGGTGTCCCCGGAATCGTTCTGGCTGGAAGCGTGGAGATACATTGCTCTATCAGCAGGAGTATGCATTGAGTCTGGATTTGTGATGAGGATAACAGGATAATGGCCGCTGTTCATAATTTTTCATGCAGTTTAATATAATCTCCTTGCTAAATGTTAAACTATATGTTGGAAATTTATCGGATACAACAAGAGTATTTCCAAATATTGGCCGAGTTTTTTGAACGAGCGACCGGAAAAAGCGCGACGGCATTTGCATCGCCTGACTCATTCGGTGAAGCCATCAAAAAAGACTCTGAAAAGATTGCAAAACGTGCTGAAGATGCTTTTCCGTGGGGAGTAAACGCATTGGTTGACTTTTATAACCGGCATAAGACGTCGGCTTTTCAATCTGCACGTGAAATTGGTGGTATGAAACTTGTGCTTGGCGGAAGTAGCCAGTTTACCAATACACACTTGCAAGCAGTAAGGAAGATGCTATTGTATGCAGATACAATCCTGATTCCAGATCCTATTTTGCCTTGGATAGAAGTAGAAAGAGAGGAAGAAAATTTCCCACATACCAAGCTACTTCAAAACATTTTCATTCTCCTTCATCTCAAACCACTCGTAGATGCAAATCTTTCCTATCCTGCCATTATTGTGTTTCCCAGTTACGAAAAAAGCCTTGAAACCAAAGACGATGAAACAAAGCAAGGAATTGATAGATTAGTATCAAGCTTTTTCTCGTATTATACCGGCAAAAAGTTTGTGTCAATGAAGGATATTCTGAATTATGCGTGCACCTCTGAGAAGGAATTCCTGCAGCAGGTGGAGAAGAATCGGCTTTTTATTCCTCCCGACGGTGTAACCGGAAGCAGCATTACCAAGGCTGTTGAAGACTACAGGCAATACATAAAAAGTTGGCGGTCTGAGCAACATGCAAAAACATATTTGAGTTTGCCAGATGGTGCATTGGTCATGAAAGGAATATCCGAGCGTCTTGCACCACAGTGGCATCTGTTAGAAAATGCCGATGAACTGCATGCACAGCCAATGTTATGCCTCAATGCTCATTGGCATTATTACACTTTATGCGCAAGTATGTATCAAGGGCGGCTGCTTGAATCGAACTTGCTCAAACCGGAGACCGTAAATACTTTGCGTGCTTTGAGCGGGCATCAATTTGAATGGCTTGGAAATATTCCGATAGAAATAATAGCAAAACTTCGCGAACAGAATGAGAATGAAGAATTTCGCAAAACTCTCTCTTCCTTTACCTCAGAACTGAATAAGTGTGCTATTGACGACATTGATAGAGTTACATCAGAAGTCTGTCGCGGCATTGCGTCTCTTTTGAGTGAACACAAAAAAAGAGTAAAGGAAATCAGCGACAAATATACTCTCTTGTACAAGAAGACACTTGTGGCATCATGGGTAACATTAGCGGCAACTTTTGTTCCGACACTGGCTCCGTTTGTAGCTCTCGTGTCTCCATTAGCACTTGCTGGCAAATATGCTTGGGACAAAACTGGTGAAATCACAGAAAAGAAGCAGCTATCTCATTCGTTGATGGGAGTATTGGCATCAGTTAAAGGCAACATAGGATAGTAGCTAAATCAAGCGGATGCTGTAAACAACTACATTGATTTTATTTGTTTTATATTCTGCACTTATTTTTACAGGAGTTTCAAACTTGTGGTTATAAAAAAACACGGAAAATTCCGGGGACACCATATCTAATTATTGACATTGTTTTTAAAATAATTA
Organism: Planctomycetes bacterium RIFCSPLOWO2_12_38_17; assembly: GCA_001830285.1. Lineage (GTDB taxonomy): Bacteria > Planctomycetota > Brocadiia > Brocadiales > Brocadiaceae > PLOWO2-12-38-17. The sequence goes on from MHYY01000001.1 coordinate 8,429, forward strand.
AGATGTGGTCATGCCCGGGATTGCTCGTGCGGTAGTGCCGGAAGTACCACATCATATCACTCAGCGAGGAAATCGAAGAAATTCGTTGTCATGAACGAACGGGGAGACCTCTTGGCACTGACAGTTTTATGAGGCAAAGAGGGTCGCATCTTAAATATTAAGTAACTGTTTCTTCAAATTTGTTATCTTATCACTCAGGTTTTTGTCTTTTTCTTGCAAATGCTGAATACATACTCCATGTATACTCAAGGGGATGTGTCACCGTCTTTCCACACGTATTTCTCTTTCAGAATGCACTGTACATTTCAAAAAGAAATGCCTTCGGTAGATGCCGTTCAATAAAATAAGAATCAAAACTCTCGTAGTATAGTGGAAAATAAAGGATTAGGATGTATTTTCATACGTGAGTTATCCCCATAAAAGGGGAATGACATTTGCGATTTATTCTTTCGTCTTCATGCACCTCATTGAATTCGATTATTGTGACCGTATCCGAAGACTTCGGTTTTAAGTTTAAATTATATATTATCCTTCACCACGCAATGACAGCCATGTGGCCTGTCAGCGAATATAAAGGTGAAGGCAAAACATTAAGGAGGTGGAATATGGCTGTAAGTGCAAGTGATATCAATGGCCTTAAGACTAAGCTTGTGGATGCAAGAACCGCTCTTGTTACCATGCTCGGTGAGAGTGACAAGCAAAAACAAGAGGGATGCCGTACAACAGTAAAAAATCTTACAAATGAAACTATATCGCTTTTTTCCATCTTAATGGTGAATGCAAAAGGCACAAATGTAGAAGGCAAGCTTAAGGAACTAAAGGACGCATGGGACATCTTCAGGAACACAAGAGATAACGAGGTTATCCCTAATTATTTTGCAGGAAAAGTAGCTGAAGCAAAGGCTGTAGGCGGAGGTATACAGAAAGAAAGGTTCGCAAAGATATCTTCAATGGTTGATGAACTTATAGGAATGACGTAAAAAGATGCGGCAGTAACCGTTTTACCTATAGTGGACGACAAAAGTAAGTTGTCATTCCTGCGAAAGCAGGAATCCAATCTTCTCTAATTTCTTGGATTCACACTTTCGTGGGAATGACCTTGTAGCAATAGAATGCATATTTTATTTAGACGTTTGCTATAGATTGTTCTCGCTAATTACATCATATTTATATTCCTGATTCAGTGCCATAGTCCGAATCGCTCACTCCAATAAAATCAAATGTTATCCTTGTTTTTAAGTAACAACAGAGTTATAATTTGTTCGTTTTCTTCACAGGATTAAAAGCACATGATA
>MHYY01000002.1:0-9685 GCA_001830285.1 Planctomycetes bacterium RIFCSPLOWO2_12_38_17
CTTTCAGAAAGGCGAAAAAGAATGGATTTAGTGAAGCAGTGTGTAAAGAAAATACTAAAAAATTTCAGAGTAATATCGTTAGTTTTGTTTTATTGAAAGTAGGATTCTTTCTCTCCAGTTATTGTTTTCAATCTACGTATTTCCTACCGTATTTATTAAGCTCTACATAAGTATTGTTTTCCTCAACAGGTGACCACTTTAATCAAAAATAATTTTGAAATCATTTTTTAATTTTTTATACTTCATACTGAATCATTTAGTGTAAAATTATTACATATAAGGCCTGCCGTTAAAGGAGAATCTTAGTATGAATATATATCAAAAGCATATTTATTCTAAATTATTCCACACTACATGTATTGTAGTAATATTCGTTGTTTTATCATCCTGCAGTAAGACAACAGAGTGTGATTTTGATGGAAAACATGAAACAAGAAAATTGAAAGATTGTGATGGAGAGATTGAATATCAGACAAGGACATTTGATTTGAAAATAGGCGTCCTTAATAAGATAAAAATAGAGGGTTCAACTGAAAAAAAGGTACTTTATGTAGCGGACAATGTTTTTAAATTACTTCAGTTCTGTAATAAAAGACTTTGTGAGAGGTGGAATAACTGTGAAATAACAGAGGAAGAATACAACAAGAAATCTGAACAGTTAGAAAAAAAATTTACATCTTTTATTATAATCCTCGAATTTGCAAAAAACCTTGCAGACCCTGTCGTTAGCGAACAGTTGCGTCAGAAACTAATTGAATGGTCTGAAGATGCGACAGGAGAAAATAAAGATATTGGGAAAATCACCCGATACGATTTTTTTAGATTTTATTTAGGTGAATTGCAGGTTGGGAGACATATTGGATCCGGATTTAAATTTCCGGTTAAATCGAAAGTATTTGGGTTATCGTATAGCTTTGAGGGTAATCCCCCATTCGGTTCAGCAGTTATCTTGAATCTGTATAAAAATGGTGCAGACCTTGCAACACCTGTTCAGATAACTTTGCCTGCAAATACACTATATGGTTATGTGGCTATAACACAAACAGACTTTCTTATTACAGATACCTGCTCGTTGTATGTTACTCAAGCGGGTTCTGACATTCCAGGAGATAATCTTGAAGTAACCTTACACTCATGCAGAATTGAATAAGGAAGATTAAATTATGGAACGTGATAGAAATTAAGTTATTTATTTAAAGATAAAATGTAAATTTGACTGTACTAGCACTTAAAATACATACATTTGAGGAATTTCCACAAGATTATGCCAAAGTACAGGTAAATCTTGGTAACGCATATTGGAGATTATCGTGTATAAGGGATAAAGATGCAAATGTTGGAAGATCCATAGTATGTTATAGAGAAGCGTTAAGAGTCTTTACAAAAGAAAACTTACCAATTTATTGTATAATAACTTCAATTGCTTTGGCTGACAGCTTGTTTTTGAAGGGTGATTTACAAGGTGCGCTGGGTGTAATGAATGATATGATTCCTGTTGCAGAAAAAGAGAATTTTCCCAGATTAGAATGGTATAGACAGTTTTATAAATCTCTGAAATCCCAAAATTAAGGCAATAATGATTATAACGTATAACTTAATCATATTACTCTGAAGTTTAAAATTCCTGTTACTAAGTTTGCATTTGACAAAGTTAATAAATTACTAATATAATTTGGTTTATGTTTAACCAAAGGATATTTTGATTGTGTAAAGACTTGTAAGGACGAATTACAATACGTCCCTACATTATAAATGTTAATGAATTTCAAAGCAGAGACAGGTTTTAAACCTGTCTCTGCAAAAATATTGATAGCCGCCCTTTACGGTTAAAACTCGCTACCAAGCTGGAGCTTGGGAACGAGAGCAAAAAGCGGATTTGTTGAAATATAGTAACTAATTACAAATTTTTGGTTAATAATTTATATGACCATGTTCAAACGTCGCAAAACAAGGGTGGTAAATGCAGGCGGGGCGCTGATTGGCGGGGATAATCCAATTTCCGTACAGACTATGACCAAGACCCATACCGAGGATATTGACGCCACGGTCAGGCAGATTAAGGAACTGGAGGCTGTTGGGTGCAATATAATACGTGTGGCAGTGCCTACAGTTGTCTCCGCAAAGTGTCTGGGCGCTATTAAAAGGCAGATTAATATCCCTCTTGTTGCAGACATACATTTTGGGCATCACTTGGCACTGGAAGCCATTGCGCAGGGTGTTGATAAAATCAGGATTAATCCGGGGAATATGAAAGATAAAAAAAAGCTTGAAGAGGTAATAAAGTCTGCAAAAGACAAGGGCATTCCTATTCGTATTGGCGTTAATTCCGGTTCAGTGCGTGGCGGCGAAGAGGATGAACATGAAGACTTAACAACGCTTATGGTTAAAACAGTCCTGAAATATTGCGAACACTTTGAATCTCTGGGATTCAAGGACATTGTGTTATCGCTCAAGGCATCGGATGTCCCTTCCACTCTTGCTGCTTATAGGGCGATAGCGAAACAATGTGATTACCCTTTGCATTTAGGTGTTACAGCCGCAGGACCTCCCAGCCTGGCAACGATTAAATCTGCTGTAGGTATAGGCGCTTTACTTTCTGAAGGTATAGGCGATACCTTCAGAGTTTCTTATACAGGCGCATCGGAACTTGAGGTTGAGGCTGGTTATGATATTTTAGAGGCGCTGGGTTTATACAAGCGTGATAGGATAGAGCTTATCTCCTGCCCAACATGCGGTCGGTGCGAGATTGACCTTGTAAATATAGTAGAACAGGTTAGACGGCGTTTACCAAACGATAAAAAACATTTACAAATAGCAATAATGGGATGTGTGGTAAATGGGCCCGGAGAGGCGCGTGAAGTAGATATTGGTATTGCGGGTGGCAAGGGATTTGGTTTTCTTTTCAAAAAAGGAGAAAAGGTACGAAAAATACCGGAAGATCGCATGGTAGATGAACTTTTAGAAGAAATTGCCCACATGTGTTGAAGTATAATGAAGAACATCGTTGTTTTAGGTTCTACAGGCTCTATAGGCAGGAATACCCTTGAGGTCGTCCGAAATTTGAAAAGTGAATTTCGGGTAGTCGGCCTTTCTTCAAATTCTCAGTGGGAGTTGCTAGCCAGCCAGATCGAAGAATTCAAGCCTGCTTATGTTGCTTTGAATGATATTCAATTGGCTGAAAGAATAAAAAGCCGCTTTTCTGATAATCAACTAAAGATTTTTACGGGAAACAATTGTCTTAGGGAAATTGTCTTAAACAGAGAAGTAGATATAGTGCTATCAGCAGTAGTTGGCGCTGTCGGTTTGCCTGCCGCAATTACAACATTGGAACAGGGAAAGACCCTTGCACTAGCAAACAAAGAATCGCTTGTTATGGCCGGGCACATTGTTATGTCACTGGCAAAGAGAAATCAGATTCTACCTGTTGATAGCGAGCATAGCGCCATATTCCAATCGCTTCAATCCGGTAAACTGAGTGAGATTAAACGGGTTATAATTACGGCATCGGGCGGGCCTTTTTACGACTATCCGATAGATAGGCTTTCTGGTGTAACTCCCGCACAGGCGCTAAAACACCCGACATGGCGGATGGGGCAGAAGATAACAATAGATTCCGCTACACTGATGAATAAAGCGCTTGAGATTATCGAGGCTAAATGGTTATTCAATTTAAGTGTTGATCAAATTGATGTTGTAATACATCCACAATCAATTATACATTCTATGGTAGAATTCTGCGATGGGTCTGTTATTGCACAAATGGGTATGCCTGATATGAAAGTGCCTATTCAGTACGCTTTGACTTACCCGGAAAGAAAGTGCCTTGGCGTTCAACATTTTGACTTATCAAAGATAGGAAGTCTTACGTTTAAAAAGCCCGATATGGAAAAGTTTCCAGCCCTGAAGCTTGGCTATCTTGCTGCAAAAGAAGGCGGCACGATTGGAGCTACACTTAATGCAGCCAATGAAGTAGCTGTTCAGGCATTCCTTGACGGTAGAATTAAATTTACAGAAATTACATCTTATGTGGAGAAGGTGATAAACAATCATCGTTTTATAAAAAATCCCTGCCTGGAGGATGTTCTGATGGCAGATAACTGGGCAAGACAGGAGATTAAAAAATGCCTTTCATGAATATGTCAACGAATGTTATTCTTGTAATTATTGGTATAGGCCTGCTTATTTTTATCCATGAGTTAGGTCACTTTCTTATGGCAAAGAAAATAGGGGTCAAGGTGCTGGCTTTTTCGCTTGGCTTTGGGCCTGCTATATTAAAAAAGAAATGGGGAGAAACAGAATATCGTCTTTCTCTGGTCCCGCTAGGCGGTTATGTTAAGCTGGCTGGTGAGAGTCCTGATGAAGAAAAAATTGGCGCCAAATGGGAATATGCATCAAAAAGTGTCGGACAACGCGCCTGTGTAATAATAGCAGGTGTTGCATTAAACGCAGTTTTAGCATTTATCGCATTTATTGTTGCGTTTCAAATAGGTGTGCCTTTTATTACTTCAGAAGTGGGGCAGGTTATGCCGGGTAGTCCAGCCTGGGAAGCAGGTATTCAAAAGGGAGACAAGATAATAGAGGCTGATGGCAATAAAGATATTGACTTTGAAGACCTCTTTACCGTTGTTGCTTTGAGTGATTCAGATGAAGGTATAGATCTGAAAGTAGAGCGCGGTAATAATGTTTTTGATGTAAATGTTATTCCTGAATACGATGATGAACATGGTATTCAGCGTATGGGGATTATGCCTGCTGCCAGTTTGGAAATTGACAAGATATTTGCATTTGAAAGCAATGATTCACCCGCAAGCAACGCGGGTATTCAAGTGGAGGATGTTGTGGTTGCTGTAAATGGTAACCGTATTTCTACAGAGGACGAATTCCGGGAGATAGAGACGTCAAGCGCTGAAAAAGAAATGTTAATTACTGTGTTAAGGGATAATAAAGAAATAGAGCTAAAGGCAACTCCTTCTAAGGCAACTCGCTGGATGCTTGGAATTTCTTGTGCAACTGCTACATTGGATGGCGTGAAGAATAATAGCCTTGCAAGTAAAGCAGGATTAACCAAAGGCGACGAGATTATAGAGATTAATTCTAAGCCTGTTACGGGTTTTACAAGTATAAAGAATTTGATTATTGGGTCTGAAGATGAAAACTGCATCATCAGTGTTAAAAGAGGTAATACATTTACTCTAATCGCTGTTCCTCTTACGGATACAAAGGCAAAGGAAGAATTCCTGGGTGGACTCACGCCTTTTTATGGACTTAAGGTAGATTCTTTGGTAGAAGAATTTCCTGCAGAAAAGATTGGATTAATGCCGGGAGACATGATTGTTTCTTTAAATGAAAAGGAATTAAAAGATTGGAATAATCTCTTGCAAATTGTGACTATGAGTTATGGAAAACCGATGACCATTGAATGGGTACGCGGAAATGAACGTTTCGTTTCAACTATTGAATCAAAAAAAGATGAAAAAAATGCTGCTGGTCGTATTGGTATAAAATTTAAAGAAAAAACTGTAATCAAAAAATATGGTCTGATAGGTTCGTGTGTTATAGGCACACAAAAAGCCATTATTAATGTCCAGCGATTATATCTGACGATAAAGGGCTTCGTTTCTCAAAGGCTTTCCACAAAAAATGTAGGTGGAGTTATCCTGATTGCACAAGCATCTTATGAATCGGCAAAAGTCGGCGTTGGTAAACTGGTATATTTTTTAGGCATATTAAGCCTGCAGCTTGCGCTGTTAAATATTTTACCTGTCCCAGTGCTGGACGGCGGGCATTTGTTGTTTTTGGCAATTGAAAAGGTAAAGGGTTCTCCTGTAAGTCAAAGGACATTAGCCATAGCACAATATATTGGTTTCGGGTTTATTATTACCCTTGTTATATATGCCACGCGAAATGATATAATGCGGCTATTAACACTTTAAGTAACCCCAAAAAACTCTGCCCAAAATTTATGGCTGAATTAATAGACATAACTATTCCAGGGCAACAGAAAAGTCATTCCTTAAAAGACGTTACCATTATAGGCAGGGCGGCTACTACCGACATTAAACTTGAAGACCCTAAGGTTTCACGACATCATGCAAGAATTTGTAAATCAGATACTGGGTATTTTATTGAAGACCTGGGTAGCCTGAACGGCGTATTTATTGATAATGAACTAATAATCTCTTCTCGCCCTTTAAGTAATGGTAACAAAGTCTGTATTGGCTCCAATACACTGATCTTCAGGGAGACCGAACCGCACAACACCACATCAACCGCAGAAAGCAACGTTAGCGAATTTACACAAATAATCAGGGCAACAAGGGATCAATTAAAAAGCGGAAAGGCAGAAGAAACAATCTTCCACGAGGCTGTTAATAAGGCGGAATTAGAACAGTTACAAAGAAGACTAACAATTTTTCATGATATAACAAAGGCTATCAGCGATATTTTTGATATTGATGCTTTACTAAATGAAATTATTCAAATAATATTTGCAGTTTTCCCTCATGCTGGACGATGTTTCATAGCCTTACAGGATTCAGAAGAAACACCGCTGTCAATCAGAACCCTTCAAACAAGAGATGCTTCTTTGCCTGAAGGAAGTAACATCTTGAGTCAGACACTTGCCCAGCGTGCGATAAAAGAACAGAAATCGCTGCTCATTATGGATGCACAAATGGACTCGATGGTCAGTACCAGTATAAAAATAATTGGCGCCCGCTCCATCCTGTGTGCCCCTTTGATATGTCCACAGAAGACAATAGGTATATTACAGATTGAGAGTAAAAGTAAAGATTATGAATTTTCCGAGTCGGATTTGGACCTTTTTACAGGTATTGCGTCACAGGTGGCATTATTAATTTATAGTGCGGAATTGCTTGATAACCTGAAAAAGGCAAAGGAACGTATTGAATCTGAAAATAGAAACCTGAAGAGACAGCAAAAGGTGCAATCTTCTTTCAGTAGTATTGTTGGCAATAGCTCGAAGTTAAAGGAAATTTTGGAATTGGTGAGGAAAGTAAGTAACGCCCCTTACAGTGTTCTTATTACCGGCGAAAGCGGTTCAGGAAAGGAATTGATTGCCAAGGCGATCCATTATAACAGTCGAAGGGCAGGTCAGCCTTTTGTAGTTTTAAACTGTGCGGCGATTCCAAAGGACCTGCTTGAGAGCGAACTCTTTGGGCATGAAAAGGGTTCTTTTACAGGGGCAACTGAAACCAGGCAGGGACTTTTTGAGGTGGCAAATAATGGTACTGTTTTTCTGGATGAAATCGGAGATATGAATCCACATACGCAGGCTAAACTACTTCGCATTTTGCAGGAGAGGGAGTTCCAGCGTGTGGGCGGTACAAAGGTGATTAAAATTGATGTGCGCGTGCTTGCCGCAACCAATAAGGATTTGAAAACTGCAATCAGTAATGGTGGATTTCGTGAAGATTTGTTTTACAGATTGAATGTAGTTCCCATACATATTCCACCTTTGCGTGAGCGCAAAGAAGATATCTCTTTGTTAATTGAACATTTTTTAACATTGAGTTGCGCAGATGTAGGTAAGAGGATAAGTGGATTTACTGCTGAGGCAATGACATTTCTTGTTAATTATAATTGGCCCGGCAATGTGAGGGAGTTGAAGAATGTTATTGAAAGGATTGTTACCCTTGCGCATGATGACAGTGCGATTGGAATAGAAATGCTGCCGCCTGAGATATACAATAAATCCGTCTTACAAGTGCAGAAATATAAGACTTCGGGAAACTTTTACGAGGCGCAGAAACAGTTAGAGATAGAGATGATAGTGGATGCGCTGAGAACTACAAAGGGTAATAAGTCTAAAGCGGCTGAATTATTAGGCCTCAGCAGGAAGGTATTATACGAAAAGATAGATGCTTATAAGATTCAGTTTGAATAATATAATTCGAATAGATTTTTGGTCAGAGGGGTCTTGCGGATAAACAGTAAAGTTAATTTCTATAACTTGTAGGAGATATTTATTAGGATGTTTATCCATTTTTCAAAACTTTTACACAAACTGTTTCTAATTTGGTGGTTTGTTTTGTGTTGTGTAATATTCTTTTTTGTATTGTCTTCAATGTTTACTTCAAAGTTACATGCATACGATGGTAAAGTAAATGAACAAATTAAAGGTGGCAAACATGAAAGAATCTCAGAACCAAAAAAAGAGTCAAGGCTGTGGGATGAGAACATAAAAGTTACAGAAAAGTATTCATCAAATCGGGTTTTGGTGAAATTCAAAAAGGATATCACTGAATCTGATATAGATGCATTGCTCGATAAGGCGGGTGTGAAAATCAAAAAGAAATTTAAGAGGACTGGTATATATGTATTGGAGATTGTTAACAAGGAAAGGTCTGTAAAGCAGGTTATAGAAGATTTAAATAAGTCAGGTATGGTGGAGTATGCCGAGCCGGATTATATAGTTCATATTTACGATGTTGAGAAATTGAATTCAAGTACTGAAACAAGGGAGCATCAGAAGATACAGGAATCTTCTGCAAATTCTTCCAATCCAAATGACCCGATGTTCGATGAGTTATGGGGGTTGCACAATACAGGGCAAACTGGGGGAAAGAATGATGCTGATATTGATGCGCCAGAGGCATGGGATATAACTACCGGAAGTCAAGACATAGTGGTGGGAGTTATAGACACAGGGGTTGATTACAATCACGAAGATTTATCTGCGAATATGTGGAAAAATCCCGGAGAGGTAGCAGGTAATAGTATTGATGATGACAAAAATGGTTATATAGACGATATATATGGAATAGATACCAGGAATGACGATTGCAATCCTCACGACGACAATGGTCACGGCACACACGTTTCTGGTATCATTGGTGCGGTTGGAAATAATGATATAGGAGTAATAGGGGTAAACTGGAATGTAAGAATCATGGCGCTAAAATTTCTTAGTAAATTTGGATTCGGTTCTACCTCAGGTGCAATAGAGTGCATAGAGTATGTAATCATGATGAAAGAAGAACATGGAGTGAATATAAGGGTAACAAATAACAGCTGGGGGGGTGGCGAGTATACACATTCGCTTTATGATGCGATATCGTCGCTGGATAGATCGGGGATATTATTTGTGGCTTCGTCGGGCAACGAAAAAGATAATAATGATAAATTTCCAGCTTATCCAGCAAGCTACGTCCTTAGTAATATCATTTCAATTTCTGCAACTGATCACAATGACGCCCTTGCACATTTTTCCAATTATGGAGTAACAAGCGTAGACCTTGCGGCGCCGGGTGATGATATTCTTAGCACGGTTCTTAATAATAAATATGATACATACAGCGGTACCTCAATGGCAGCCCCGCATGTGAGTGGCGCGGCAGCGCTTATCTGGGCTCAATTTCCCGATTATACTTTGTATGATGTGAAGGCATTATTAATAAGCACAGTTGACCCGATTGATTCCCTGTCTGATAAGGTTTTATCTGGCGGCAGGCTGAATATCTATAATGCACTGACATGTATGAGTGGTAATGAAAAGATGCTTATTGAATCTCCGTATGAAGGATTTTACTCATATATAGATAAAAATACAACAGTGTCTGTTTTTCTATCGGATTGTACTTCTGTTGCGGGGGGAACTGTGATTGTCAAACCTACAAATGGCGATAGTTCTTTTCCACTTTTTGATGATGGGATTAGTCCAGAT
>MHYY01000002.1:9696-10171 GCA_001830285.1 Planctomycetes bacterium RIFCSPLOWO2_12_38_17
TGGGATTAGTCCAGATACAAAGGCTAATGATGGGGTGTACACAGCGAGTTGGATTCCTGTTAACCCGGGTACTGTGACTTTAAATATAGCGGCGTCTTATGGAGGAAAAACAATAGATGGTTCTGTGAGTGGTAATGTAGCAGAATTTTTTGATTATTGTTATAATGAATTGGATTATAAATGGATCAATGCAGCTAGTAATGGAATAAGACTTGCACTGGAAGGGGATAATACTTACGTACATATCCCCATCGGTTTTGATTTTGAATTTTATGGCGTTAAACACGATTGGGTTAATGTCTCATCCAACGGTTATCTTACATTTGGGCAAGATGTGTATTACAGTTCTAACGGTCGCATTCCTGATGTATCTACACCAAATAATGTCATAGCTCCATTCTGGGATGACCTGAATCTTGAAAGGAACGGTGCTGTTTATTACCTTCTTGAAGGTAAAGAGCCCAATCGGAGACTG
>MHYY01000002.1:10194-11461 GCA_001830285.1 Planctomycetes bacterium RIFCSPLOWO2_12_38_17
GAAGGGGAAAATGAAATAGTATATCAATATAAGGATGTATATTTCGGCAGTAGATATTTTTATCTAAATAAAGGATTCGAGGCTACGGTTGGGATTGAAGATGCGGTTGGTAGTCAAGGCGTTGAATATAGTTATAATGAACGTAAATTGTATAATGGTTTGGCTGTATCTTTTAAATTGTGTGCTTTAGGGAAAGACATGTTGTAGGGTGTGTTACAGTGCTGAGTTGGATAAGGGTGTTAATCATGCAACAATTTCAAATTGCAGTCAGCAGTAAGTGCCAAGAGATTTTATGCAGTAGTTTTTATTGATATAACAAACTTTTTAAAAATCTTGTCAGGGTTATAAAATATCTGGCGCATCGAATGATGCCCGTCAAGAATTTGAAAGTTAGCGATGAAAATGGCGATACAATGCGGCATATCGTCTTACTTCCTAACATATGTAAGGTAAAACGAGGCGTATATTGCCACAATTTCATATGATTCCGGAGGAACTTAGTTAACAAAATAATGGCAGTTTCATAGTTCCGCTGGTATATAACACGTTTTCTGGAGAATAAAACTGTATCTTCGTTAAAAGGTTCTATAATTTTATCCTTTAAAGCCCTGTTATATATTGGAGTGCCAGGGAAAAAAGACAGATAAAAAATATTAAAATCTATTTCGGGCGGTAGATTTATTATAAATTTGTAGGTTTGAATGATGTCGTCCCTTGTTTCATATGGATTATCAATAATAAAATCCAGAAGAAGTTTTAGTCCGTGTGATTTACAATACGGCGCAATCTGAGAAATAATCTCCTTTGTTTTTGCTAATTTGGTTTTACGGTCAAACACTTCATCCAGGATTCGCTGGCTTCCTGATTGTATGCCCATTTGAATGACTTTTAGTCCCGCATTCAAAAGAATTTCCATTTTTTCCTTATGGAATGTGTTTGCATTAACACAAATGCCGAACGGTAGCCCTATGTTTTTTGTATACTTTTCAGAAAACGCTAATAATTGTTTTTGATCTCTAAGGAGAAAGTCATCGTCTCCAAATGCTACGTATTGAAAAAAGTCAAAATTTTCTATTGCGCACTCTAATTCATCAATCACACGATTGATACTTTGAAATCTTATTGGAGTGTGACCGTACATATTAATGTATCTTATATTATTACAATATGTGCAGGCAAAGGGGCAGCCACGCGATGTTATTAACGTTAATGTTGGTGAATTAAAAGGATATTTTACATAATGTTCCTTGTATTTTTCTTTTGTCAT
>MHYY01000003.1 GCA_001830285.1 Planctomycetes bacterium RIFCSPLOWO2_12_38_17
AAAGGGAGATTTATCCCTTGACGAGGCGTTGTCTAAATATGAGAATGGCATTAAGCTATATAAACAGTGCGTTTCAATGCTCGAAGATGCAGAGAAAAAAATAAAGATATTGGTTAAAGACGGAAATGGCGTACTTCGCTCAAAGGACTTTGAAGCTGAGGTTAACAAATAAACCAATTCTAAGAGTGATTCCATTTAGCACTAAATAATTTTTTCAGGTTAAAATCGAAAGATGGGCAAATTATTAGATTGTATTGAATATCCAGAAGATTTAAAGAAGCTGAAGGTTAGTGACTTGCCAAAACTAGCAGAAGAAGTCCGTGAATTAATCGTGGATGTAATCTCAAAAAATCCAGGACATCTTTCCTCAAATCTTGGCGTTGTTGAGTTAACAGTTGCACTGCACTACTGTTTCGATTTTAAGAGAGATAAGATTGTCTGGGATGTTGGACACCAGGCATACGTCCATAAAATTCTTACGGGTAGAAAAACCAGATTCCCAACATTAAGACAGTATAAAGGTCTCAGCGGCTTCCCAGACAAAAACGAGAGCATATATGATCCTTTTACGTGCGGCCATAGTGGGAATGCAATTTCTGCCGCCCTTGGATTATCTTGCGCTGATGAAATTCTGGGATACAAAAGGACTATTGTCGCTGTAGTTGGAGACGGCGCTATAGGGGCGGGAATGTCACTTGAGGCTTTAAATCACGCAGGTGACCTCAAAAAAAATCTGTTGGTAGTACTTAATGACAATGAGATGTCTATATCTAACACCGTGGGCGCCTTTTCAAAATATTTAAATAAGATACGCACTACTCCTCTATACACCGATCTCAAGAAAGAAATTCGCAACGTATTAAACGCTTTACCAGTATTTGGCAAGCCAATGGAAAAGACACTCGAACATGCTATAGAACTTTTAAGGAGAGGCGCGACGCCGGGCCATATATTTGAAGGCCTTGGATTTAATTATTTTGGTCCATTAGATGGACACAATTTCCAGTTATTAATTGAGACATTAAATGACATTAAACACCTCGAAGGACCTGTTCTTTTACACGTAATAACAGAAAAAGGACACGGGTTTGAACCGGCATATTTAAATCCGACACAATTCCATAGCGCTGGCAAATTTGAACACTGTGACGGTAAAATTACCCAGGTTAACAGTGAACCTCAGAAAATTTCTTATACAAAGGTTTTTGGCGACACTTTATTAGAACTGGCAAAGGCAGACACAAAGATAGTCGGAATTACTGCTGCCATGCCTGATGGAACTGGCATTATTACCTTTGGCAATAAATTCCCTGACCGCTTTTACGATGTCGGAATTTGCGAACAACACGCCGTTGGTCTGGCAAATGGACTTTCAGTAGGAGGGCTAAAACCTGTAGTTGCAATCTATTCAACATTTTTACAGAGGGCTTATGACCAGGTATTTCACGATATTTGTTTACAGCAAAATGGGGTTGTACTGGCGCTAGATAGGGCTGGAATCGTCGGTAATGACGGTCCTACACATAATGGCGTATTTGACATTGCTTACCTTCGAAATTTACCAGAAATCATCTTGATGGCGCCTAAAGATGGCAACGAATTAAGGTCTATGCTTAAGACTGCACTGGATTCTGATAAACCTGTAGCTATTCGCTATCCTAAAGAAGACATTCCAGATGAAAAACTTAATACACAGTATAAAACATTTGAAATTGGAAAGGCTGAAGTATTAAGGCAAGGCGCAGACGGTGTTCTTCTAGCCTATGGCGCTATGGTTTACAGGTGTCTTGATGCAGCAGAAAAATTAACTAAAAAGGGTATTGACGTCACAGTAGTTAACGCAAGATACGCTAAACCGCTTGACAAAGAACTTATTCTTAAACTAGTTAGAAATTATAAATTAATAATAACAGTTGAAGACCACGCATTAATGGGAGGTTTTGGATCTGCTGTACTTGAACTCGTCTCCGATGAGAGAGAAGATGCAAGTAAAATCGTAAGAATGGGCATTCCCGACCATTTTATTGAACACGGTACTCGTAATCAGACATTGAAAAATCTTGGTTTAGATGCGGATGGAATCGCTGATAAATTTATAACATCACTTGAATTAATTGACATGCACGGCTCCTTTACCAGGTCTGAAAAACGACACCTGAGTGTATAAGCAGATGAAAAAAATACTTGTTTTAGGAGATTTATGTAAAAAAAAGATTTATGATTCGATTCACGGACTGAAACCATGGTTCAAAAAATACGTAGAGATTGATATAATAGACCTATCAAAAGTGGAAAAAATTGAAAAAACAGGAGCAGAAATAGCTGTGGTCTTTGGCGGTGATGGAGCAATTCTTTGCACAAGCAGATTGCTCGGGAAAAACCAAATTCCAATTGTCGGCATACACATGGGAAGATTTGGTTTCCTTGCAGAGCTTATGGAAAAAAACGTGTGCCCATCATTAGAAAAAATATTTACAGGAACCTTTAGCATTCGAAAGAGAATGCTCTTATTATCCCGCGTTGAGCGAGCCGGCAAGATTATAAATGAATCTACAGGTATCAATGACGCAGTGATTTCCCGTTCATCCCTGTCAAGATTAATCTCTATAAAATTAACCATTAATGGTGAAAGTGTGGCAACATACAGGGCGGATGGGCTGATTGTATCAACCCCTTTGGGTTCAACAGCGCATTCTCTATCTGCCGGAGGACCACTTCTGACGCCTGATTTAAATACATTTATTATAGTGCCAATATGTCCGCATACACTTACAAACCGTCCATTAGTTGTCTCGGGGGATGTAAAAATCGAAATGGAGGTTTTTTCTCAGTTGGGTAGCACAGGCTTGACAGTAGATGGGCAGGTTTTCACTGAATTGGAATCGGGTGATAAAGTAAAAATAGAAAGAGCAGCTATCGAGGTACAAATGATTGATACAGGAGCAAGGACATTTTACGGCGTGCTAAGGGAAAAATTGAATTGGGGAGGTCAACCAAACTATGGCAATAATTAAAATAAAAGAAAACTATTGTAAGGGATGCCTCCTCTGTATACCAGTCTGCCGCAATAAATCCCTGGAACTATCAGATACTATAAACGTCCATGGACTGCATCCGGTAAGATTTAAGGAAGGCGCAGAGTGCGATGGTTGCAAAAAATGTGCAATAATGTGTCCCGATGTTGCTATAGAAATCTTTAATTAAAGGACATATTAAAATGAAATTATTATTAACAGGAAATGAGGCTGCCGCAGAAGCTGCAATTCAAGCGGGTTGCAGATATTATTACGGGTATCCCATTACGCCTCAGAACGAACTTATCAATTACATGTCAGTGAGAATGCCTGAGGTTGGCGGCACATTTATACAAGCCGAAAGTGAAATTGCTGCAATTAATATGGTTTACGGAAGCGCAGCAGCAGGCGCCCGGACAATGACTTCGTCATCCAGCCCCGGTATAAGCCTGAAACAGGAAGGGATGTCTTACCTTGCAGGAAGCGAACTTCCATGTGTAATTGTAAATATTCAACGTGGAGGGCCTGGATTGGGAGATATTTCTGCATCACAGGCAGATTACTTTCAGGCTGTAAAAGGAGGCGGACACGGTGATTACCATACCATTGTACTCGCCCCCAGTTCTGCTCAAGAAATGGCAAATCTTGTATACGATGCCTTCGATCTTGCGGATAAATATAGAAATCCTGTATTAATACTGGGCGATGCACAAATTGGACAATTAATGGAGCCCGTAGAATTTAATAAGAAACCCAAGAAAAACTTACCAGTCAAAAACTGGGCATTAACTGGCGCTGAAGGCAGGGAAAGACGCATTATTAAATCTTTTTATCCAGTCAAAGGACAATTAGAGGAATTTAACGCACACCTTCAGAGAAAGTACAAATTAATCGAAGAACATGAGGTGCGCTATGAAGCAATAAATATCCATGAAGCGGATATTGTTTTGGTTGCCTATGGCACATCTGCAAGGATATGTAAGGAAGTAGTCAAAAAGAGCCTACGTTTTAATTTCAAAGTGGGTATGATACGTCCGATTACACTTTGGCCGTTTCCTAAGGAGATTACAAGAAAATTATCAGAAAGCGTTCAGTGTATTTTAACAGTTGAAATGAGCGCGGGACAAATGGTGGAAGACGTGAGGTTGGCTGTTGAAGGCAGGTGTCCGGTTCATTTTTATGGAAGAACAGGCGGCGGTGTACCCACCTCTTCAGAAATAATCAGAAAAATAGTAGAAATATTACCAGATAACAGTGAAGTTAATACTCTATTACAATTAGTCGAAGCTAAATAATATGCAGACAATATACGAAAAACCAAAAACACTCATAGACACATCAACGCACTTTTGTCCTGGCTGCGGTCATGGAATAGTTCTTAGATTAATTGCTGAAATCATTGATGCATGGGGTATACGAGGAAAAACAATCGGGCTTGCGCCAGTAGGATGCGCTGTTCTGGCTTATAATTATCTTGATATTGACATGTGTGAGGCAGCACATGGCCGTCCACCTGCAGTGGCAACTGGTATTAAAAGGGTACACCCTGATAATATTGTCTTTGCATATCAGGGAGATGGAGACCTGGCAGCGATTGGAACAGCAGAAATTATCCATGCTGCAAACAGGGGGGAAAATATTACATTTATCTTCGTTAACAACGCTGTCTATGGTATGACAAACGGTCAAATGGCACCGACAACATTACCCGGACAGAGAACCGCAACTACGCCTGCAGGCAGGGATTCTGCAAACTACGGTTATCCAATTCGAATATGTGAACTGCTTGCTGTGCTTGATGGCACAAGTTATATTGAAAGGGTCAGTCTGTCGTCTCCGGAAAACATCAGGAAAACTAAAAAAGCTCTTGAAAAAGGATTTACAACCCAGTTAGAGAAAAAAGGGTTTTCTCTAATAGAAATCCTATCTCCATGCCCAATCTATTGGAGAATGGACGCAAACGAGTCAATGAAGTATATTGATGAAGATATGACCAGAATTTTCCCGTTAGGAGTTGTGAAAGACTGGACACAAAAAAATTAATTTCATTTTAATAGAACCTGTCTAATCACCCTGTCAAATATTATACTTTCACATATTTAAAAACTCCATTTGCACATCATATTAATTTCAGTATAATAAAACCACATCAAACAAGAACGGTCTTTAAATCGGATTCTTCGCTTCATTCATAATGACAAATGTGAAGGACTAAGCAGACAATGTGTCACATTCTGAGCGAAGCGAAGAATCTTGCCTTATTGCTCAGGATAAACTCCGTGAAACATCTTTATAACCGTATTTTTGAAATTTCTTAATATTAAATTAATTTATATGACAGAAAAAATAATCCTGGCTGGGTTTGGCGGACAGGGAATGATGCTGCTGGGAAAATTACTAGCGCAAGCCGCTATGGTTGATGGGAAATATGTAACATTTTTCCCCTCCTATGGTACTGAAGTAAGGGGAGGAACGGCAGTTTATCATCTTATCATTTCTACAGAAGAAATCTTTTCGCCGCTGATTGAGGAGGCTGATATTTTAATC
The DNA here is from genome assembly GCA_001830285.1 of Planctomycetes bacterium RIFCSPLOWO2_12_38_17. GTDB lineage: Bacteria > Planctomycetota > Brocadiia > Brocadiales > Brocadiaceae > PLOWO2-12-38-17. The sequence continues at coordinate 5,562 of MHYY01000003.1, forward strand.
GTTATGAACCAGCCTTCTTATCAAAAATACAAAGATATGTTAAAACACGACGGATTGCTCATAATGAACTCATCCATGATTAAACCAGATGATTCTCCAGTTCCGGAGGCAAAGACTTATAAAGTGCCTGCTACAGAGATTGCCAGCAAATTAGGAAACGTGCTTGTTTCTAACATTGTTATTCTTGGCGCATATCTGGCAATTAAAAGATTATTTTCTACTAATCAAATCCTTAATCAATTGAATGCGGTACTCAAGGGTAAGAAGAGCGATTTATTTACTATTAACAAGCAGGCGCTCGAAAGCGGTATAGAGGCAATAAATCATAGTAAAACCTGTTGATTAAAATGCGATCTTAGACTAGACCTCTTACCCAAGGTATGCCTTACTTTAATGTTTCTTGCATTAAATTGGTTTTTATATAATCTACCATTTTAATTATCATGGCTTTTGTGACTTTTTCTGTAAAGGCACATATCCAATATTTGCCACAATCTTCTGCCCTTCATCGCCAAGTATCCAGTCTATATATTGCTTGATAGCGGGAGTAGGTTTGCCTGCAATATAAATATAAAGGTAACGTGCAATGGGATATTCTCCATTCCATATTTGCTCGTAATTCACCGAATGGTCTTCTTTAATAGGCGATACGGCTGGTGTGTTAGCCAATTTTTTGACCTTCACAATCTTCAATTCGGGTATTTTTGTAAAATATGCCACCCCCCCAAAACCAATACCCCACTTGTCCCTGGACACGGCCTCAGCCACAGCGCTGGTGCCTGACACGGTCTGACAATCTGGGGCATAATCCCTGTCTAAAAGCACATGTTCCTTGAAAAACACATAGGTTCCACTATTTGATTCCCTGGAATAACGCATAATCTTTTGGTCAGGACCTCCAACCTCATTCCAGTTTTTATAATGACCTGTGTAAATGCCCAGGATTTGCTTCATGGTTAATGCTCTAACTGGATTTTCTTTATTAACAACAACAGCCAGACCATCCAGTGCGATTTTAACTTCAGTTGTCTCCACCCCCGCTTCCATTGCCTTTTTTGCTTCTACATCTTTTATGGGCCTGCTGCTATTAGCCAGGTTTGTGGTGTTATTCAAGAGTGCGGCAATGCCAGTGCCGGAACCGCCGCCCGTTACCTGTATCGCAACGTCTTTGTTCTTTTTCATATATTCTTCTGCATGTCTCTGTCCCAGTATGACCATCGTATCCGAACCCTTGACGGTAATATTTTCCGCGGCTTGCACAGGATTATAACAAACCACTCCTGACAGCCCTGCAAACATGATTAATGACGCTACTAATTTCTTCATTTTCTTTCCTCCAATAAAATTTAAGGTTTTTTACATTGTTAAATTTTCCATATCCCTCATGACTTTCTTTAAAATACAATCTGATATTGCACCCTGACCCTGTTTTCATTTTTGTCGTCCTCGTCACCCTGCTCGGTCACAAAGTGTCCGACATCTGCCTGTATCTTGGAACGATGTCCACGGAAGTAATAGTTTACACCAGCCGTATATTCTTTTTCAAGGTCATTGGACACATCATTATCAGGGTCTAGCATTGAATAACGCGCAGCCACTTCTACTCTGTCACGCAATATAAAATAACCTGCCTGCGTAAAGAACCCATCAGAGTTGAGCGTGTCACCACCGTCTTCCGGATCCTCTGACATAACAAAATACTCGTTATGCCATGTAAATCCCCTGTATTTCATACTTAATTCACCCACTCCGGCTATAGAATCAGTATCCTCGAGTTTCTCATCTTCCTTCTTCGCATTAAAAACCACAGAACCTGCAATTGATGCTTTAAATTTATCGCAATATTTCAAATCGGTTTCATCAACATAATCATATTTCCCAAATGGATTATACCTCAAATTAAGCACATACATAAGTTCATTATCCAGGTTATCATTGGTTCCTCGATCCTCTGGGTTTTCTCCAGCCCCATTAAATATCGCTGCATGGTATTCCATATATCCGTGAAAGGGCTTTCCATAAATATCAAATCCATAATCACGGTCCTGGTCAAATGCCTCACTGGCAATTGCCCTGTCCTGTAACAGCAACTTAGCGGAGCTTGATATCCTTTGCTGATTAAACGGCACTTTAAAATACCCAAGCTTGGTATTTAATTCAGCAAATGGCGTCCAGTACACATAAAAATCTCTTATGCCGACATCAAAACTATCACCATCAAATTCGACATAGTAATGCATCAATTTACCATAAACATTTCCCCCAAAACTAAGCCTTGCCCTGCGTACGTCCATATTATTCGTATCACGCTTCCCAAAATCCTCATCATTATCCTTAAATGTATAACGGAATTGCAACCTGCCGCCAATGCCCAGCGAATATTTATCATCAGCCGATCTGAATACGATAGAATACTTATCCTCATCCGGTGTATAGAGAGCGGTAACTCCGGGCATGCGAAGTTCCATTTCTTTCCGTGCCTCATCTGTCGAGAGATAGTCATTAACAGCATGTTTAATCTCTTCCTTTGCAGCTGCCGACTGATAATCCTCTGTAACCCGAGCCTCGGCGCTAACTGCATCCAGACGCTCTCTTATTACCTGTATCTGTTCTTGCTGCTTAGCAGCCGACTCCTCCATTACCCCCAACTGCCACTTTAAATCTTCTAAATCGCTACTACTTTCTTCAGCAGGCTGTGCAGCCTGTTGGGCATATACACTATGCCATGTATTGCTTACATACATACTGCAAATTATTATAGCCAACGACAAAACGTATTTACACCATTTACTACGCATTTAACCCTCCTTTTCTAAAAAGTAACCCTTTAATAAACATGCAAAACGATTCTTGCTCTATATTTATATTAATTATTCAACAGCCTTGTCTGCTTCTTTTCGAGTTGGGATGAAAGTATATTGAGTCCCTCTACTACTACACTGTGACGTCTACCCATCTCGGTAATTACATGTCGTATAAACTCTGGTATCTTTTTCGCTTCTATTTCAAAGGTTTCCGCTGAGGTCCTTTTCGTTTCAGCACACACATTTTGCAATAGAACAACCAGCCGACCGTAAATCTCGGACATGCTCGTGAGATCGCTCGCCATTGTGCACAGTCTGGTTTGAACGTTCCGGGGTAATTTATCAACAAAATCCATGAAGGTGTCCCTTGTAATCAT
>MHYY01000004.1 GCA_001830285.1 Planctomycetes bacterium RIFCSPLOWO2_12_38_17
TATCAGGAATTTCAGGACGCTTGGATGCCGCATCTTTTATTGTGACCCTCAATATAAGGAAACTTCTGACGGTTTATATGAGAGGTATCTGCGCAGGATTAAAAAGTTAAGCAACAAATATAATATAGAGTGGAAGTACCGTCCTTTTCTTCATCAACTCGCCAAATTCAAATAGAATTATAAGTTGTCAGCCAATGTCAGGGGGGTTATTTAATCTCCGTAACGATACTTATGGAATTGTGTGTGATTACTTTCTATGGCAGGATAACTTGCTTTTACGAGAGGCAGCTTTGCCCATCCCAACGTGGTAGATTCAAATATTATAAATGTCCTTTCTATGGCCGATACTGAAAAATACCGCATCTAAATTACTGAAGTAAAATAAAACCCTATACCGCCTGGTGACTCTGAATGAATATACCCCTGAAAACTCCTTAAGCCTCTTGATATGCAGTCTGGGATCAAGCCAATTTCTTTTGAAAATAACCTCTTGTTTCTTGTAAAGCTTCCTAATTTTAAACGGTAACCCTTCTAATCCATCATTAAACTCTCTTGTCTTATGAACGGTCATTCGATTACCCTTGCGGAAAATCTTTGGTTGCCTTCATATATGCCTTCCTGACTTGAGTTGCATTTTTATACCCTTTAAGGCTTTCTTCTGGAATCAAAAGAACAAACTTTTGAATCTTTGACTTGATGTCCTGTAACTCCTCCAGAATTGTTTCTAAAGTAGCCTGTGTTTTTTTCATATCTTTCTTCTCCTCATAGCAGAAGTAACTTGACTGCGCCAATAAGGTTTTCAACGATTTTACATGAAATTTCAAAAACCGTTTTATAGTTACGGTGGTGGTTCTTTAACCATACCTACAAATACAAATATTTACCATTTACTTGTTTATAATCTCCGGTTTGGAGATATTTTGAGCAACATGTTCATAAATTATCAAACAGACAATTATCATTTTTCCATTCCAATGTAAATTTATTATACCAATATCTTTTAATACACATCAAATAAATACTGAAGTAGCACTTTTATTTTGTACTAATTCTACAACTCCAAAAGACCTCAGCCATTATTTTGTTGGAAGCTAAGACTGACAATTGGCACCTGATAGCTGTAGCTTACACCTACTTCACCACTTTTACAGACACCTGCGTAATCAGGCTACCGTCCCTAAATATAACCACCGCATCCCCTGTTTTACCCCTTGCCTTTATGGTAAATACCGCCTCTCCGTTTTCATCTGTAACCTGCCTTCTTGGAGAAACCCTTACTATCTCTGGATAATATACCTTTGTTCCCACAGTATCTCCCTCTACAGGGCAATTATCTTCGCCTGTCACAGTAACTATCACAGTATTGCGCATCTTTACTCTTAATATTAATAAGTCAGGTTCTGCATCAATATCGGTTGCCTCATTGCAAATAATTGGGGTTGGTGTTGGTGTTGCCGTTGGCGTGGGCGTCTCTGTTGGCGTTGTCGTTTGCGTTACTGTTGGTGTTGCGGTTGGTGTTGGTATAGGGGTAATTGATGCAGAAAGGTCGCTATCCAGCTTTGAGACAAAGACATCCTCACTACCGTTATAAGAGGTATCATATGCCCCGCTCGTGGTCAGAAAGTCTGTTGACCCAGGAAAGTCTTTTGAAGAAGTATATCCCGTCACATATACATCCCCGCTTGTGTCGAGGGCGAGAGAATAACCCTCATCATAATCAGACCCGCCTAGGTACGTGGATGCCAGCAGGCTGCTTAATCCATTGTTCAGCTTCGAGACAAAGACATCCCAATAACCATTAAAAGAGGTGTCATACGCCCCGAGCGTCGTCGGAAAGTCTGACGAATAACGTGTTGTCCCAGCCACATAGACGTCCCCGCTTGTGTCGATGGCAAGAGAATTACCATAATCATTACCATCGCCGCCCAAGAATGTGGATGCCAGCAGGCTCGTCAATCCACCGTTCAGCTTCGAGACAAAGACATCACCATGATAATCACCACCATTATAAGAGGCATCATATGCCCCGCTCGTGGTAGGAAAGTCTGTTGACTGAGTATTCCCCGTCACATAGACGTCCGCGATTGTGTCGAGGATGAGAGAATAAACCTCATCCCTACCAGACCCGCCCAGGTACGTGGATGCCAGCAGGCTGCTTAATCCACCGTCCAGCTTCGAGACAAAGACATCGCCACCATCACCATCAATATTATAAGAGGTATCATATGCCCCGCTCGTCGTCGGAAAGTCCCATGACCCTGTATAACCTGTTATGTATATATTCCCTTCTTTATCAATAACGATAAATTGAACCGACCCCTCACCAATAAATGTTGACGAAAGTAGATTCATTAATCCACTGTCAAGCTTCGAGACAAAGATATCACCACCACCATTATAAGAGGTGTCATATGCCCCGCTCGTCGTCGGAAAGTCTGATGAATCAGTAATCCCCGTCACATATACATTCCCGCTTGTGCCAAGGGCGAGAGACCTACCCCAATCATCACCAGACCCGCCCAGGTACGTGGATGCAAGTAATTGTGTCAAATCATTATTGAGCTTTGATATAAATAAGTCTCCATTATTATATTCCTGAACATTAAAAGAAGTATCGTATGCATTATCTGTGATGGGAAAGTTTGTTGACTGAGTATACCCCGTCACATATACATCCCCGCTTGTGTCGAGGGCGAGGGAATAAACATAATCATGAATTGACCCGCCCAGGTACGTAGATGCCAGCAGGCTCGATAATCTACCATCCAGCTTCGAGACAAAGACGTCACCAGAATCATTATAAGAGGTATCATAAGCCCCGCTCGTCGTCGGAAAGTCTGTTGACCCAGTCTCCCCCGTCACATATACGTTCCCGCTTGTGTCCAGGGCAAGAGAACGGCTATAATCATCATCAGATCCTCCCAGATACGTAGAGGCAAGCAGTGGGTCAATGATGAGGTCTTTGGATTTGTCGTAAGAGGCGACCTTGAAACCGTACTCTAATTTTTGATTTTGGATTGCGGATTTTGGATTTTTTGTGTCGGAATTTCTTGATTTAGGACCCCCGATCGAAGTCGAGGACAGATTTCGAATTTTGGATTTCGGATTTGTTTTATATTCCGCATTCTGCATTCCACAATCCGCAATCGTATATTTACATTCTACCTCAACCCTCTTACCCTCAATCTCCTGATATGCCACGGGCTTTGTGAACTTTACAGACCCAAGCTCTGTTTCAACTTCAAGCTCACCAGATTTGTTTATCTGTAATTTTGGATTTTGGTTCCTCGACTCTGCTAGGAATGACGTCATGCTGAGCGAAGTCGAAGCATCGGATTTCGGATTTATCACATCTCGAGAGGGGACTAAGGGGTGTGTTATTTCCGCATTCTGTACTCCGCAACCTTTTACTCCACTCAACCGTATCTTTATCTGTTCAGGGTCTGCTCCAGGCTTTATACAAAACAATTTTTCTACATTATTTCCGTAAGCCCTCAACTTCAGTTCTATACCGTCGTAGATTTCTCCAAGATTTACTGAGTCGTAGGTTGAAATATTTGTCTTCCATTTAGACGGGTCATTGCCCTTAAAATAGCTGACCTTTGTAACGGATGGCTCTTCACCGTGTATCGCTTTTATCCTTGCACCAACTAGTTCTTCTTTAAGAGAGACACCCCTCACCCTATCCCTCTCCCGCAAGGGGCGAGGAGAAACATCTTCCTTCGGGGCAACCCCACTCCTCCCCTCTAACAAGAGGGGCTGGGGGTGTGTTTCGTTCCTGTCGTTAGGGTTTGGGGTTTTATTACACACCCCTTTCTCCCCTCTTTTTAGAGGGGAAATTCCACTGGGCGAATGCCATTCGCCCCTACACTCTGAACTATTCATTGGCAACGCATACACAATCTCTCCTTCCTTCGTCACAAACACCGTCCCGCCGAATGTCTTTGCATAAAACTTTACCTGTCCATCCATCTGACCATTGTTGGCTATGAATGGCATCTGGAGTTTTGCGGTTTTTGTCATAAATTCATGATTTGACGGTTTTATTGTTGGCTCATTGGCAGTCAGTACGGGTGTGAATAACAAGAGAAAAGCAATAAATGATAAGACGCATAGCTGGCTTTTGAAGGGGTTTAAAAGAATAAGCATTTTTATACCTCCTTTATAACCACAGGGGTTAAAGAAAATATTTTCACCGCACCGTCTTGAATGACATCAACCTGCGTTCATAATTGTTCCACAAGTTGTGTTTTCAGTTCAAAGTACCGGTTAAAGAGTCTGTCATAACCATCAAATTCCACAAGGACGACAGTTACCAAGATATTGTCAGAATAGACTATCGCAATCGGTGGGTAGCTGACAGTTCCTTTTCAATCTCTTTTTCGATATCCTCCAAAGGAATCCTGTGTTTACACATCGATCTCTCGTCTAAGAATTTCTGAAAAGCCTGGCTACCTCGAAGCATCTCAACTTCTTTTTCGAAATCATCGGCTTCTGAAATAATAAATTCCTTTCCATCTGGCGTCAGAAGTAAAACAGGCTCTTTTCGAGCCATGTTGACAACTTCCGTCAAATCCAGTTTTTCCTTTTCTAAATTGATTGTCTTCATATCTTCACCTCTTTTCCCTTTATCAATAGTAGATTATGTTCCTTGTGGCCAATGGCAACTATCGTTACCTTTCGAGGAATCTCATTTACTTCATAAAATATTCGATACTTGTTAGAGCGCAACTCCCAAGAAGCAATAGGATTGTCTCTAAGTTTCTTCCTATTCCTTGTCTCAATCAAAGGTTGTTGAGAAAGTTGATTCCGAATCTCTTCTGTGATGATTTTTTGTTCGAAGGCTGTGTAATGATACAGATCGGCTTTTGCATCATCCGTTACCTCGATTTGATATTCTGCCATAATTACTTTTGAATATTATGGTTGTCAATATCTAATATTTAAGATGTGGTTTCTTTATTTTCCTTCACAAGAAAAAACCTGTTCCGAGATACATATAGATTGATAACAAATTAGTCTTTTATTACGGCTATTCAGATAATTTATGTTGGAAATGTACAATAAAATACGCTATTTTGTCAACAAGGAATTAACGTCAAGAAATTTTAAACTAGTTACAAGGTTACTAAGTCACTAAGTTTTTTAATTTGTGCCTTGGGGGTCTTCGTGGCGTAAGAAAGTTGCTGAAGGTCTATTTTACAGATGTTTGTAGCATTATGTCATTAAATATTCCAAACCTCGAAAGAAACAAATATTTAGCTCCATTTACCACATACAAAATCGGCGGGCCGGCGGATTTGTTTGTCGAGGTTCATACTATTGATGAATTGGTAAATGCCTTGTCAGCGGTGCATCGCGAAGGAATTCCCTTTTTCCTGCTTGGTTGCGGGGCTAATATTTTGTTTACCGACAAGGGGTTTCGCGGATTGGTTATCCGTAATCTGGCAAATAAAGTTATGATTCTTGACAACAATAAAATATGGGCAGAAAGTGGCGCAATAGTTGACGATCTTATAGAGCAGTCCAAAGACCTTGGATTGTCTGGGTTTGAGCACTTTGTTGACATCCCAAGTACCGTTGGCGGGGCTATGTGGCAGAACCTGCACTTTTTATCGCCTGATAGAAAACGGACGGTATTTATTGAGGAAATCGTCCAGACAACCCGCATATTTACAGAAGAAGGGCAATTTCGCACGGTTGGCGTTGATTATTTTCAATTTAGTTATGATAAGAGTATTTTACAAAGATGTAAGGATATAGTACTCGATGTTACATTCAAACTTATACCAAAATCTAAAGAAGATATACAGAAGGTTATGGATGAAAATCTTGCATGGCGCAGGGCTAAACAGCCACTATTAGAAGAATATCCAAGCTGTGGTTCGGTGTTTAAAAAAATCGAAGGTATCGGGGCTGGCAGGTTGATAGACAAAGCTGGACTCAAGGGTAAACGTATCGGCGGTGCAGAGGTTTCGACCAAACACGCGAACTTTATTGTTAATATGGGCAATGCAAAGGCGTCAGACGTTTTACGGCTAATCGAACTGGTTAAAAAGGAAGTTAAAGAGAAATTAGGGTATGTACTTGAAACTGAGATTTCTGTAATTGGGGAATTATAGTTTTAATTTTCTTGAAAGGATTTAAAGTAGTTTGCTAGAATTTGAACTATGGAAATAAACAGGAATACAATAATTAAAGACCTTATAGAGGCGAACCCGGAAACGATAGTAGTGTTCAAGAAATATAACCTCGTAATTGCTGGCGGTGTGCGTGGACCTAATGAACCTATCGCATTTTTTGCCAAGGCGCATGAGGTTGATTATGATACGCTCGTGAAAGAACTCAACGAGGCGATTGAAAAGGGCGTCGGTGAACACTTTGAACTTCCGGTGCTTGTAGAGGATAGGGTTTATCAAAAATTTGTTAAAACGGCAATTATTCTAACTCTCACAGTAGGTGTAACATTTGGCGCTATTACACTCAGTTATATTGCCTTTAAATTGAATTTTAATTCGGTTTATTATGCCCTTATTCAGGCGCATGGACATGCACAGATGTACGGATGGTTGGGGATTTGCATCATGGGTTTTGCTTTATACATAATACCGAGGGTAAAAAACTCTGAACTCAAACACAGGAGTCTTGTGAATGTTTGTTACTTCTTCATTATAACCGGTATTGCATTGAGGGTTATTATTCAACCTTTACCTTATAAACCAGCCAGATTCCTGCTTCCCGTGTCTGCCATTATGGAAGCGACTGCAATTTGCCTTTTTGCCTTTATAATCTTGCGTACAATACTATCAAGCAAGGAAAAGGTTGGTATATTTGACAAGTTTTTCAAGGCGGGTATCACATGGTTTATTATTTCTACTTTTATGAACCTTGGGATGATATTTCATTTATACAAACATGGTCTTTATGAGGTGCCAAGGCATTTTTTCAGCCCATATATTCACCTCTACCTCTTCGGTTTTGTATTCATGTTCATTTTTGCAATTAATATACGAACGGTATATGCCTTTCTTGATATTAAACCTGTAAGAGAAAAGGCAATTAATCTTGTATTCCTGATTATCAATATTTCCGTTCCGATTTATTATATAACGCACATGCTTGCTGGTAAGAGTATCATTGCATACCGCTTTTCACAATTTATGGCATTACCTCTGGCTGGTGCATTCTTTATATTTATTTACGGTCTGCGCGTGTTTGAAAGGTCAACAAAGGAATTGCAGGACGTGGTCATGGATAGAAGTTACGCCAAGACCATCCGCGCTGCATATATCTGGCTTATAGTCAGCGCTATTATTTTGGTTGTAATGTCCTTTTTAGGCCACGGAACCGATGTACAGAAAAGATTTCATGGTTCTCTTAATCATGCCGTTACCGTAGGTTTCATAACGATGATGATTATTGGTTATTCGTCAAAGATGATTCCTACTTTTAAAGGCGTTAACATGTACAGCTTGAGGCTTTCAAACGCAACTTTTATATTATTGAATTTCGGATGTTTTCTCAGGGTATTTTCTCAAATACTGGTTGGTATAAATGGGAAACCCTTATTTTATGGCGTCATGGGGACATCGGGATGGTTTGAGTTAGCGGCGCTGAGTTTGTTTGGATATAATTTGTGGAAAACCATAAATTTAACGCAGGAAGTCAAACAGACTGCAACAAAAAAACTTTTAGAAATTACCAAGGATACAAAGGTATTTGACGTAGTTGACCAGTATCCAGAGACGCTTCAGGTCTTTCTTGATTTTGGTTTTAATCAGATGGCGAATCCTGTCATGCGAAAAACAATGGGCAGGGTTGCCAGTATTGATATGGCAACCAAGATGCACAATGTTGATTTGGATAAATTTATTAATGCCATCAACACTAAGATTGCTGAGAAAAAATAATCATCCAGAGGATTACACTTTTTTAATATGGACACAATATTTCATATTTTACAGAATTTAATGCTTATTATTCAAATTAGTTGTAGCCTGTAATAGATAATAAGAATTAGATAACTAACCAAAATATTATTCTATCAAATCCTACTAGGCTGTTGCTTCCGGTTGCATTTTCGTTAACCATATCTTTTACCTGTAAAACATCTAAGTACACTGTATATTTGCATAAATAAAAGTTGATTTTATATAACGTTTATATTATAGAATACAAACATTTTTATTCCTACGAATCTTATTTCTGGTACTGCTTGTTTAGAAATGATTATAAAGTGCTTTCATTACAAATATGACTGTTAGAGAAAATGCCATAGACATTGTAAAGATTCTGCAGGCGCACAGGCATAAAGCCTATTTTGCAGGTGGTTGCGTGCGTGACATGATTATGGGCAATGAATCTGCTGATTATGACATTGCCACTAGCGCATTCCCACAAGAAGTATTGAGGCTGTTTGATAAGACAATTCCAGTGGGTGCACAGTTCGGGGTTGTCATTGTTGTTAAGAATGATCATAATTTTGAAGTGGCTACATTCCGCAAAGAAGGTTCATACAGCGATGGGAGGCATCCTGATTATGTTGCCTTTACTACCCCGGAAGACGACGTAAAGCGACGCGATTTTACAATAAACGGTTTACTTTATGACCCTGTAAATGACGAGGTACTTGATTTTGTGGGAGGTAAGGCGGATATTTCAAGTGGAATTATAAGAACAATAGGAAATCCAATAGAACGGTTTTCAGAAGATAAACTGCGTATGATACGCGCAGTTCGATTTGCGAGTCAGTTTGATTTCCCAATTCACGAAGAAACCAAGAAGGCGATAATAAAGCTGGCAAATGAAATTAATATTGTAAGTGCGGAACGTATACGGGATGAACTTGAGAAGATATTTAAAGGCAAAAATCCTCATATAGGCATTAAATTACTGGACGAGTTGAGCCTTTTAAAAGAAATACTTCCGGAGGTGTCCGAGATGAAGGGTGTAAGACAGCCTGAGAATTTCCATCCAGAGGGCGACGTCTTTGTGCATACCCTTTTATGTTTATCAAAGATGAATAATCCAACATGGACGTTAGCCATGGGGGTCTTGTTGCATGATATTGGAAAAACGGTTACATTTGAGGAGACAGACAGGATTCGATTCAATTTACATGAAAAGGTGGGCGCGGATATGGCAAAAAAAATATGTAACCGCTTAAAGACTTCAAATGACGAGAAAGAACGTATTGTCTGGCTTGTAATGAAGCACCTCTATTTTAAAGATGCGCAAAAAATGAGACTAAGTAAGTTAAAGAGGTTGTTCGCAAATGAAGGTTATCCTGAACTGGCAGAATTATGCAGGATTGATGCATTATCGAGCAGCGGGGATTTGTCAGACTATTATTACTGTCAGGAGATGTTAGGTAGGCTGTCACAGGAAGAAGTTAAACCAAAACCACTTATTACAGGTCGCGATCTTATTGAAATGGGACTGAAACCAGGCCCCATGTTCAAAGAAATATTGACAAGGGTCGAGGATGAACAACTTGAAGGAAATTTAAAGACTAAAGAAGAAGCAATAGAAATGGTTAAAGCTATAGTATGCCAGATGAGTACCTAAAATATTTTGATTATTTAAACTCAAGCGATGGATAAAAATTGTTGTTTTTTAATACGTAATGAATTATAAATAATCGTCATGATGAACCTTAATAATTGATATTATTTGAGATTTAGAATGAATTACAAACCCTACGCGGTTTCATGGAATACAACCTACCGATGTAATCTGCGTTGCAGCCATTGTTATCTTGATACAAATGCCCTGACAAAACAATCTGCCAGTGAACTAAATACGGAAGAGGGCTTTCGGCTTATTGACCAGATGGCTGAACTTAATCCGAATCTATTATTGATACTTACAGGCGGAGAACCTTTGCTAAGGAAAGATATTTTCGATCTTGCATCGTACGCCTCAAAAAAAGGCATGATGATAGTGCTTGGTACAAATGGGAATATGATAGATGATAATATTGCAAAGAAGTTGAAAGAAAGCGGCATTACAGGGGTTGGTATTAGTCTCGATTCTGTATCACCTGAAAAACATGACGGATTCAGAGGAATAGCTGGTTCGTGGGATGAAACGCTTAACGGTATTAATGCATGCCGCAGGCAGGGTATAGATTTCCAAATACAAACAACAGTTACAAGAGAAAATTATAATGAAATTCCCGATATAATCGAGTTTTCTTCCAATCTCGGCGCAAGGGTTTTTAATCTATTCTTTCTCGTGTGTACAGGTAAGGGACAGGAATTAACGGATATTACACCGCAGCAGTATGACAACGCTTTGCACCAGCTTTACGAGATACAGAAAAGGTACAAGGGGAAGATGATGATAGGGGCAAAGTGTGCCCCTCATTACAGAAGAATTGCATATGAACATGATTCAACATCCCCGTTTATCAGGTATTATGCAGGCGGTTGTCCTGCTGCAACTCATTATTGCAGGATTACACCAGAAGGAGATGTTACCCCGTGTCCTTATATGCCGAATGCTTGTGGTAATGTGAGAGAGAAGAGTTTTGTCGAGATTTGGAAAAACAGTAAAGAAATTCGTACTTTACGAGATAGTGAATTAAACGGCAGGTGCGGCATATGTGAGTTTAAATATATTTGTAAAGGATGCAGGGCGCGCGCCCTGGCAACTACTGGTAATCAGATGGATGAGGATGCCTGGTGTGATTATATACCGGGAAAGTATGGCAATAAGGTTATACAGTTATCGGAATCTGAAACATTTGGTACCGATGAAATATTTACCATGAAGTGGAGTGACGAGGCAAAGAATATCATAAAACAGATTCCGTCATTTAGCAGAGGGATGGTCATAAAAGGTGTTGAACGCTTTGCCGAAAGGAATAATTATAGTGAAATCACACCGGAAGTAATGAAGGCGGCAAGAGAAGAGATGAAAATTAATAATAAAACTGCATTCCCAAAATCAAGTGGTGATATTAACGATAGGGATATTGTTAATGATCAACATGAGAATAAAATTAAAGAAGAAATTCCATGGACTGATGAGGCGCGCAAAAGGGTGTCAAATGCGCCTGATTTTGTGAGACCTGGTATCTTCAAATTGATGCAGAAAAAGGCACGCCAGCATGGTTATAAGGAGATTACTTCAAAGTTTCTTTCCGAAATTAGAGACGAATCCATGCGTCTTGCATCAAGGCGTATTAAAAACATCGGTTTCGATGAGCTTCAGATGGAGGCATGGGACAAGGCGAAAGAGAAGTTAAAAAGTGTTCGCAAAGTAGAGGTCATTGACAGGATAAAGAAATTTCTTGATGAACGTGTAACAAAAAATGAGGGAATTATCACAAAGTTTCAGGCGTATTTAAAGTTTACAAATAACACGGTAAAAAAAGAAACCTCAGGAGAACCGGTGTGGACTGAAGAGGCAAAACGACGTATGGAGAGAGCACCTGTATTTGTGAGGGGAAGGGCTATTAAATCAATTGAAGATTATGCAATAAAACAGGGGGTATCCGAAATTACAGTTGAGTTAATTAACGAGTATATGAAAAACATACCCGCTTTTGTTAAAGATAAATTTAAATAGATAATTTAATGTTAAGGGATTTCAAATAAACAAAGAAGATATGCTTCACGGAGCCTGCCTTGAGCGAAGAAAGAGATTCTACGCTAAGTTAGGAATGACAAAAGGCGAGGGGCTCAGCGTGACAAAGTGTTACTCATTCACTTTGTTCAGGACGGTGTCTGGGCACTGCGAAGAATCTAATTAAATAATTTGTTGTAAATACATGAATGCAACAATAAAGCAGATCATGCAGAAGTTTTTGAGCAATGACAATATTCTATATAAAATAATAAATAAATTTCACATACCATCCCATAAATCAATAAGGACAAGGATTATCATATCGTCCATCCTGCTTTCAATTTTTCCTATCTTTATTATGCGTGTATTTGTTTATCCAACAGAAAAGGAGGCATTGCAAGACGCATTAATTCAAAATCTTGAAGGTGTTGGACACAAACAGGCAGAACTGATTTTAAGATGGATTGAGGAAAGAAAGGCAGATGCAAAGATTGTTGCTGAAAACCCAAACGTACCCGGTGTAATTTACAAATCCGAAGGTAGTGAAAATTTCTATAGACTATTGCATCATTTAAACTCTCTCAGAGACGCATATGGCTATAAAGAGATATTTATCTGTGACCGATTTGGCGATTTAAAAATTACTACATCAACAGGTAAAGTAATTACAAACGTTGCGGGTTTCGAGTTTTTTCAAAAAGCGGTAAGCGGTATTACATTCGTTTCATCAATTGCCCCATCAGTAATTCCATTAGAAAACGAGTATGGGAAACTGGAGCTTGGCATGCCAACCCTTTACATAACGACACCAGTGATCTATGAACACAAGGTCATTGGCGCAGTGTGTCTGAGATTAGATGTGATGGAAATCAGCAAATTAATGGGTAGTGTCAGGCTTGGAGAGACAGGGGAAACGTATTTAATAAATGGGGATGGATTTATGATATCAGAATCTAAATTTCTAAAGTATCTTAAAGATATAAGCCTTGTAAAGCAGAGGACGACGCTTGAACTTCAGGTAATAAATCCACAAACAAAAAGACTAACAAAGAGTGCTGAGGAATGTTTAAAGGGCAATAAAGGACACGACGGAGAAGGTTATTTGGATTATAGAGGGGTGAAGGTGCTTGGATTCTGGCAGTGGATTCCTGCGCTTGAATGGGGCATTATTGCTGAAATTGATGTAAACGAAGGATACCGGCCTGTAAAAAGATTACATAAAACAGTTGCGCCAATAATGTTTATTATAACGATAATAGTTATTTCCCTCGCTTTCTTCTTTGGGAAGAAGATTTCCGATCCTATTTTATATCTCACAGAAGGAACAAAAAGTATTTCTGCGGGTGATTACAGTAAGCGGCTAAAAATTGCATCACATGACGAAATTGGAGAATTGTCCAATTCCTTTAACAAGATGGCAAGTATATTAGAAGAAAAGACACATATGCTCAAAGAATATACAACAAATCTTGAAAAGACTGTAGATGAAAGGACCAAAGACCTTGTAAATATTAATCAGGAATTGGAGAAAAAGAGTAAAGATTTGGAGCAGGCATATAAAGAATTACTAACACTTGACCAGATGAAAGATAAGATGATACGCGATGTATCTCATGAATTAAAGTCGCCAGTAGCGCAGGTTCAAATGGCAATTGATTTGTGGTCAAAAGAAGTAAAAAAAGAGCATCTAGACCGTTCCAGAGAGGAAAAATTCAGTAAAATTATCAACGATAGCCTGCAAAGGTTGAGGAAGACTATCGGGAATATACTTGACCTTTCTGTTCTGGAATCTGGCAGATTGCTATTCAGGAAAGAACCAATACATATGGATGAACTGGTGTTACAGACGGTTATGGGTATGAGACTTCTAGCTGAGAAAAGGGGGCTTGCTTTAGTAAACCACGTAAACCAGGGGTTGCCTACCGTAATAGGTGATAAGGAAGAGATAGAACGTGTAGTTACAAACCTCATAGATAATGCTATAAAGTATACGGAAAAAGGAGAAATAAATGTTTTTCTTGAGCAGAAGGATGCCTTTATTGAATTTGCAGTGAAAGACACGGGAGTTGGTATTGGATTGCCAAAAGAACAATTTGGGAAATTATTTGAGAGATTTTTTCAGGAAAGACCAAGGATGGATGGCGCCGGGGTAGGTCTTGCAATATGTAAAAATATTATTGATGCGCATAAAGGAAACTTATGGGCGGAAAGCGATGGCAGAGGAAAAGGTTCTACATTTAGATTTATTCTGCCTATTGCACAACACGTTACTTAATAATAAAAGTAAAGCAGAGAAGGAGTTTATGCTTGAGTAAGAAAATACTCATAATAGAAGATGAGGACGAATATTTCTTTTTTTATGAGTTAATGTTGGAAAATACTGACTATACTTACAGACGTGCAACTGATGGTCTACAGGCATTTGAAATGATAAAAAATGAAAAACCCGACCTCATTATACTTGATTTATTGCTTGAACAGATGGCAGGTGAAACATTTCTTAAACAGTTAAAATCAGACCCCGCTTATGTTGATATCCCAATCATTATAGCGAGCAGTTTTTCACCGCGCGCTTACAAGTCAATATTTGAAATAGACCCAAAACTAACTTTTCTGGAGAAACCTTTTACTCAGGAACGGTTGCTTGAAGAATTAAAAGCTAAATTAGGTTAGGTGATGAAACGTCTAATATTATTCAATATTTTTCTTTTCTTGTTTGTCATCGGTCTTCACGGATGTCACATAACTGCACGCCTAAATCACCCTGATAAAGTCAGCCAGAGTCGGCTTGAAACAATCTTAATAGAAGATATTAGAGACGGTGGGTTGGACACGCCTTTCATACAAGCATGTCTTATTGCATCTGATGTTGATACAGACAAGAAAATGCGGAAGTACATTGATAAAATTAACAATCTCATTTTTCGTTTGAATTATGAGACTGATGCAAAAAGTGTAAATAATCCAATAACTAAAGCAACAATAATATTTTATTGGCTGCAAAAAAATGCTAATGATGGAACTTATAAGGATTGTTACGATATCAAAGATACACTTAACATTAATGTGGGGAATTGTCTTTCATATGCTATACGTTTCACCATCCTTTGTCGTTATTATGATGTTGATATAAAAACCATCTTTGTGCCGGGTCATGTTTATAATATGATTGAATACGAAGGACAAAAGAAGTATTTTGAGCATACACACAGCGACGGTATTGTAAAGTCAGGAGATTTGAATAATCCACAGAGAAAGATTTTGAATGATATTGAAGTTATTGCTGAAATATTCATTTATAAAGCAAAGAATTATAATACTGAAATGAAGTATGAAAAGTCGTTGAAATACTGTCAGATGGCATTGTTGTGCAGCCCTGACGATAATCGCCCTGTTGTTTTGCTTATTGATAATTATATAGCAGAGAAAAGATATAACGAAGCATTTCAGTATCTGGATACATATCTTGAAAGACATCCAGACGATAGAATATCTTTTAAGAATACATACGTAATATTGCAAAAATTGTGTAAAAAAGGAGATACTAGATTTTAAATGATTTAGGTCGCATTCGGCGACTATTTCTATTTGCATGTAGGGGTCATTCATGAATTACCCTTACAGATTGAAATTCCTGAACTTATCAGGAAAGGCTTAGACGGGATTAACATGATTTACATTTTTGTTCTCTGTATTTATTATGTATCCTGTTTCATCCTGTCAAAAACAAATTCATAAACATCAAGGAGAAACAATTGTGGCTACTTATAAATTTTTAGCAAGGGATTTAATGACAGAAAAGGTGGTCTGTGTCCATCCGGAAACACCTATCCATGACCTTATCAAAATACTCGTCAAAAACCATATTCATGGTGCGCCTGTCGTCAGTAAAGATGGAAAACTTGTTGGCGTCGTTTCAAAGACGGATATCGTTGAATACGATGCGAAGGCAAGCAAAAAACAGAAAATTAGTAGCAAGAAATCGTTTTACAATGATACTAATGGAAAACTGAAAAAGGATTTTGAAAAGGCAAAAAAGACAAAAGATTTTGGTAAAGCGGTGGTAAAGAATATCATGACCACGCACGTTATTACTGCAAAAGCCGATGATACAATAGACCGCCTTGCTAAGATTATGTTTGATAAGAAGGTACACAGAGCTATCATTCAGGATAAGGAAAGCGTTGTTGGTATTGTAAGCACGCTTGATATACTTCATGCTGTAAGCACTATGGGTTATGGAAGCAGCGCATTTGTTACCGAAGAGGCAATCATTAATTTACAAGAACGTTTAGAGTCAGCAGAAAAGTCAATCCAATCACTTCGAGAGATTTTAAGTAAAATACGTGGCGAGGAATGAATAAAAAAACATTTACTATTTTAGGTATAGTCATGTCACTGGTAATTGCAGTTATTGCCTATTTATCAGTTGAATATTTATACGCTGAGAAGGTGCAAAATAAGAACGAGATGAATTTTCAGCAATTAGTGCAAGGCTTGGGGCTGGGTGCCACGGTGAATCCTACATGGTGTTACATCAACTTTGACCCAAGGATTGACCCTCGATGTCCATGTATCGAATGGCCCATCCCTGGTGGTTACTGCTACTGCCCTGATCATACAGGAACAGTTTCCTATATATCGGGAAATATTGAAATGGGAGCGGCTATTGAAATCATCAGAAACCGTTAAACACAACGTAACCAGTGACTAAACTAAAACAAGAAAAGGG
>MHYY01000005.1 GCA_001830285.1 Planctomycetes bacterium RIFCSPLOWO2_12_38_17
ATAGTATATCGAATTACCTTTCTTTTTGGATATAAACATCCCATCTTTTTCCAGATTCACAAGCTCATTACGGATCATACTGACAGGGGTATCCAGGATGCGCTCTAATTCTCTTAAATAGTATTCACTATCAGGATTTGTAAAGTAGAGCCGGAATAATTCTTTTCGGGTTCTTGATTTAAATATTTTAGAAATGTCCATAATCGTAATATATTTACATTACAATTGTAATATGTTTATATTACATATTCAACAGCGATGTTTCTTTGCTCATTGCTTCGAAATGTATAAATGTATAAATCTATAAAACCTCTTTGCCTTTCTTTCGGCAAATCCTCCTTCTTCCGCCTTGTGAACTACAATCTTGATTTTCATAATATTCCTCCAATGCTTATATATAAGCCTTCTGCAGCATTTTCTCAACCAAATTCTTCTAGATATTGTTGCTGAGTTGAAGATAAACAGAATTATAGATTTTTTGAAAAATATTCGTGTCTGTTCGTGTAAATTCGTGGCTAAATAACCTCTCTAAACATTTAAAATAACCTTTCCACACTTACCATCCTTCATGAGTTTCATTCCCTTTTCGTAGTCCTTTAATGCAAACCGATGGGTAATGACAGGGCTTGGGTCAACAATGCCTGATGAAAGAAAACGAGAGGTCTTATGCCATGTGGAAAATATCTTGCGGCCAGTAATACCATAAATACGAATTTTCTTAAATATGATGTCTTTATTCAGATCAATATTTACACGCCTCTCGTAGATACCTAAAATAGAGATTCTGCCACCAGGGGTAATCGTCTTGAAACCCTGGTTTAACGCCTGAGTGCTTCCTGAAAATTCCAGCGCCACATCCACGCCGATATTTTTTGTGGCGTCAAGCACTGTCTGTACGACGTCTTTTTTTCTGGGATTTATTGCAATATGCGCCCCCATTTTCTTGCTGATAGCCAGCCGGTAGTTGTTGGGATCAGAGACGATTATCAACGAGGCGCCGCATGCCTTGGCAATACCAGTAGCAAACAGTCCAATTGGTCCTGCGCCGAGGATTAAGACCTTTTTCGCCGAGACGTCCTCTGCAAGAACGGTATCAACCGCATTTCCAAATGGTTCCTGGATGGTTGCCCATTCGTCGGGGATATTAGGGTTGTTTTTCCAGATGACGTGTTCGGGCAGAACAAGAAATTCAGCAAAAGAGCCATCGCGATCCATTCCGAGGAGTTGAAAATTTCTGCATACCTCAGCATTGTCATTCTGGCACTGATAGCAATGTCCGCAGGTAATGTGGCTTTCAGCAGAGACCCGGTCTCCAACCTTTACGTGGGTCACTTCCCCGCCAATCTTTGTAACGTGTCCGACAAATTCATGACCCAGAATACGAGGCAGGGTAAGGCGATATTGCGCCCAACGCGTCCAATCATAGACATGGACGTCTGTGCCGCAGATAGAAGCAATGTGGACTTTAATCAACACGTCTCGTAGTCCAAGTTTTGGAACAGGAACATCTTTATATTCCAATCCCTTTGAACGTTTCCTTTTAATAACAGCCTTCATTCGTCAAAATTTCCTTGTTTTTGCAACCGTATTGTAGAGACAGGTTTCAAACCTGTCTCTATGCATATATTTTCGGGGTTATTCTTCTCTAATTCCCATTTCAATGGATTCTCGACAATATAACGCCGAATACGATTTAATTCATCTTCATTTCTTACAATGCGGTCATAGAATCGTTCCTGCCAAAACGGTTTTCCTCTGGTGTTTTGATATTCATTTACCTTGCGAGCAGAGAATGTTTTAAATCCACGTATTATTTCCGATAATGAATATGGTTTTGCTACCCTTCCTACTGTAGAGACAGGTTTCAAACCTGTCTCTACGACTACCGTGTCCGGTTTTAAACCTGTCTCTGCAACTATATTATCTTGTTTGAAACTTGTTTCTATAATATCATTGTTGATAATAACAACCCCATGGACATGGTTTGGCATAACAATAAATTCATCTAATGTACAATTACAATAATGCAAAGGTAAAGCTAACCAACACTCCTTGACAATTTCTCCTTGTCTGGTCATGTTCATTAACTGATCATTAACATTACCCCAAATGTACTCATTATTCCTCGTACAAATCGTTACAAAATAAGCACCGTTCTTAGAATAGTCAAAATCGTTAAGACGTATTGAATCAATACGATATTTTCCCTGAAATTTATTGTTGTTCATTTTTAATTTCGTAGCGACAGGTTTAAAACCAGTCTCTATACTATTAAGATTTTGATGCTTACATTATGCTACGTTTTTGATAATAAGCAAATTTATTATGTCTTGAATATTTATTATATTTCTTTTAACTTATTTTCATAATTTCTTCCTCAAAGTTTCAAATTTCCCTGTCTAATAAATAATCATTATTTAATTTTTCATGGAATGCATGAACGTATATTAATAGAATATTGGTAAGGCGGCTGTCAAAAAATAAAATGCGTTTTGGAGGGAAAGGGTATGAAGGTGCTTATTGTTTATTACAGTACGTATGGCAATGTATATAAAATGGCAAAGCTTGTTGCTGAAGGTGTCAGACAGGTGAAGGGTGCGGAGCCGGCGATTCGTACAGTACCTGAACTAATACCTCAGTCGGTAATTGAATCGCATGAAGACATGAAGGCTGGCAGGCAAATGCAAAAAGACGTCCCACTGGTTACCCTTGATGATTTCAAAGAGGCGGGCGCAATTGCCTTTGGCACGCCGACACGGTTTGGGAATGTGTCTGCGCAGTTGAAAAATCAAATAGATCAACTCACGCCGTTGTGGTTTGCCGGTGCATTGGAGGGTAAACCTGCTGGTATCTTTGTCTCTACAGCGAGTCTGCATGGCGGGCAGGAAACGACCCCCCTGACGCTCATGGCACCCTTATTACACCTTGGAATGATTATTGTTGGGGTGCCTTATTCCGTGCAGGAACTTCTTACAACGCAATCCGGCGGCACGCCATATGGGCCAAGCCATCTGGCAGGGCAGGAGAGTAAACGTGAAATTGATTTACAGGAAGCAACGGTTTGTCGTGCGCTTGGTCGCCGTCTTGCCGAGATAGGTCTTCTCTTACAGAAAAAGTCGTAGCATAAAATATAAGTCCAGACTTTTTTAATTTATGATAGGGTTAAAGGCAATAGAAGCCCATGGAAATTTAAACTGTTTAATCCGATCTTCATTTCTTTAACAGATACGAAATGTGAACGTCCTTATTGTTAATACCAACCGATATTGTAACCCAGTGCCTGTTATACCTCTGGGTTCGTGCCTGGTTGCCGAGTCTATTGAAAAAGCCGGTTATCATGTAAGATTTTTAGATTTACTGTTTGAGCACGACCCCGTATGCGCATTGGAATCAGAACTTAGTAAAGCGACCCCTGACGTCGTGGGCCTTTCCGTTAGAAATATTGACAACAATGACATGCAGCACCCGATGGCATTTTTCAGTGATTTAGTGCCGATGGTTAAATTAGTACGAAGCAGGACGCAGGCAATCATTGTGCTTGGCGGTGCAGCGGTTGGAGTTATGCCGGAGGAACTGCTCCGATATACAGGAACGGATTATACGGTAATAGGCGATGGCGAGATTGTCTTCCCTGGATTGTTAGAGACGTTTTCCAGTGGAGGCGTAGTTGAATGTATAGACGGCATAGCATGGCTTGGAAATGGTGTATTTAAAAGTAATACAAATTACGTATCTCGTTTTTCAGATGGTTGTTCAGTGCCTGATTTTTCCAGATGGATTTGTATCAAGGATTATTTAACGAGGCTGTCCACAGTGCCAATCCAAACAAAACTCGGATGTCATTTCAGGTGCGTGTATTGTACATATAGGAAAATTGAGGGGCATGACTATCGTTTGTGTAACTCAGATTCTGTAGTTGACGCTATTGTATACCTTGCTAAAAAAGGGCTGAGGGATATTGAATTTGTTGATAATGTGTTTAATTCTCCTTATGAACATGCGATGGCAGTATGTGAAGGTATTGCCAGGGTTCAGCCAGAGGTGCGCCTTCAAAGCATTGAATTGAACCCGCTTTTTGTTGATGATAACCTCCTTACAGCAATGGAACGGGCTGGTTTTGTCGCTATTGGTATCACGGTAGAAAGCGCCTCTGACGTCGTCTTAAAAAAGCTTAATAAAGGCTTTACTGCTAACGATGTTTATAATGCAGCGCATGTGGTAAGACGTCACAGAATGCCATGTATTTGGATCTTTATGCTTGGCGGTCCTGGTGAAACAGAGGAGACTGTTTGCGAAACTTTACAATTTGCAGAACGGTGTATACGTCCCGGCGACGCGGCATTTTTTAACATAGGAGTGCGCATCTATCCGGGGACTGAACTTGAGAACATAGCCAGAAAAGAGGGTATATTAATTCTTTCCCCGCAGGAAATGCTGGAGCCGGTTTTTTATATCTCTCCTGCGCTTGATTACGAATGGCTGACGAATACAGTGAGGGTTGCGCTTGCGCAGCACATGAACTATATTGGTTCAGATGCAATTGGCCTTTCACTGCTGCCGAAGTTAAATCGGTTAGCGTATAAGCTTGGCGTCAGGCCTCCTCTCTGGAAACATTCGCGCTCAGTACGGCGCACTCTCAGGTTCCTGGGAATGAATATGTGAAGACGAACGTATAATGAGGTATGAACAAAAGTGAGAATAAATTTCAGAAACACTAATGGCTATTAACGATAAAAACATAACTGCAGACTATCCGCGCAACAATACACGGATAACGGCGACATCGGTTGTTACGCCTACGTATAGCGTTACACAGCCACAGGCAGAGGCGTTTCTCAAAAAATATTATTCAGATAAACTTAGCCGGAAAAGTCTAAAGGTTATGCACAAGGTATTTTCTCATCCGAGCGTATTGCACAGGCATCTGGCGGTGGATGCGATTGAAAACCTTGTGGATGAACACCCGGATATCCGTATTGCCCGTTTCACAAAATGGGCGGTGGAGCTGGCGTCTCAGGCAATAGTAAAGGCGTTAGCGCAGGCGAAACGGGATGCTTCTGATGTGACGGGGTTGGTGGTCAACACATGTACAGGCTATATATGCCCGGGCATCTCAACATATCTTATAGAGAGATTAGGTTTGTCAGAACGGATACGCGCACACGATCTGGTCGGAAGCGGGTGCGGTGGCGCTATACCGAATTTACAAATGTGCAGTGATATGTTAGACGGGCATGGTGATGGTGTGGTGTTGAGCGTATCGGTGGAAATTTGCAGCGCTACATTCCAGATGGCGGATGATTTAAGCCTTATTGTTTCAAATGCAATCTTTGCGGATGGAGCATCGGCTTCTGTACTATGGCGCCGCCCGGCTGGATTGACATTAATTGCCGCGTCCAGCCGTTACGATACTTGCGCTCGTGAAGATATAAGGTATGTATATAAAAATGGACAGCTTCACAACCAACTATCAATATCATTACCTGCGGTGGCAAGCAAGGCGGCTGCCACCGTGGTTAATGACCTTCTGGAATCTGCGGGATTGGAAACCAGGGATATAAGCCACTGGGCATTTCACCCCGGAGGTGAAAAGGTGATTAATGCAATAAGGGATGAATTGCACCTTCCTGAGTCGCACATTAAGGCTACTCGTAATGTGTTGGCTAAATACGGGAATATGTCATCGCCGACGGTGTATTTCGTTTTGCAGGAGATTTTGAATAACGGCGGCATGAAGACTGGCGATTGGTGCGTGATGGTAACCTTTGGCGCGGGTCTTTGCGCACATGCCTTATTACTCAGGGCATAAACATATAAAATTGAGTAAAGCGGAGTATCATTAACGAAATTAATGATGGAGTCACCTTCCCTAACCCATCATACTTTTGCTGTGCCTGTCTGCGTAAATCTGCGTCCTATTGTAAATTCAATGTTTAATTTATTATTCCCTGTCTGCATCTGTTTTTTCGGATGGCCAGTAATAGGCATCAGGGGTAGGACGGGCACCGAAGATTGCCGTGCCGATGCGCACCATGTTTGCGCCTTCTTCAATTGCTATCTGGTAATCGCCCGACATACCCATTGAAAGGTATTTCATCTCTGCTCTGTCAATGCCCTCCTTAATGATTTTATCGTTTATTTCTTTTAACAGTTTGAAGCACTTACGTATTTTTACTTCATCCTTTGTAAACAAACCAATGGTCATGAGACCGCGAATTTTTAGAGTATCGTATCTGGCTATTTGCTTTACTAATGAAATTGCCTCTTCCGGGGCAATACCATATTTGCTTTCTTCATATGAGGTATTAATTTGTACTAGAATATCCATTGACCTGCCATCGTGCCGCAATCGTTGGTCCAATTTTTCAACGAGGGACATGCGGTCAACCGAATGAATCATACTTGCAAACTTCAGCACATCCTTTACCTTATTTGTCTGGAGATGTCCTATAAAATGCCATTCAGCGTTTTCACCTTTGAGCACCTCATATTTTTTTAACGCCTCCTGTACTTTATTTTCTCCGATAATACGACCGTCGGCATGGATGGCTTCACGTATCCGTTCAGGGTCAACAGTTTTTGTCGCCATAACAAGGATGATATCCTCTGGTTTTTTGCCGACCTTTGTAACGGCGTCAGCAATGTTTTGTTTTACAAGTTCCAGATTTTCTTTGATTGACATAAACTCTCCTAGAGCCTTTTCCCACGACCTTTCTGATTAATTTTCTCAAGGGTTATATTCCGTACTTTCACCGCTGACACTTGAGTCAAGATGAATAACCCCGGTTAATAATTTGTAATCTTCGGGTAAAGCCTTATGTTGAAGTCCTGATATTGTTAGAATCGGAAGAGAAGCCAAGAATATTTTTATCTTATTGATCGTAAGGATATTGAGTTCATTTTTTTAGTTATTTGGACAACGGTATCATACAGTTCAAAACTGATAGCAGTTTGTAATAGCAATTATATTATTCCAATAAAAAAACGTGTTTATGCAAGAGGCTTTATAATATTTTTCTTAATAAAGTGCGTTTTTCTATATATGATGTTTTCTCATTGTTAATAAGTTCTTTAATCTTGTGTGGATTTTTAATTCCTTTTAACGATTTGCTGAATTGTTCTGTTTTTATTGATAGATTTCCAATTCTTAATAATTTTTGTATTGCCCCCTGTTTTACCGAAATATTATTTATATCAGCATAGTTTATTTCCTTAGGTGTTCCTGAAAACGGGTTATTTGTAATCAAAACTCCATTATGTGTAATTATACATTTTGTTGTAAATACCACGATAAGTATGTAAATAGCAAGCGGGATGCTGATTGAAGATATACAGATGCCTGTAATTGATTTTATACCAAATAAACCAAAAGCGAGCAAAATTGAAAATGCTAGAATAGACAATCTTAGCCAGTATTGCAAAATATTTGGTCTAAAAGACAAGATTATTTCAGAAGTTACTTTCATTATTTTTATCAATAAATTCTTTTTTGTTTAAAACTTTGCATTCCATAGAAAGTGCATTTCTTTAAATTACAGGTAAGGCATTATTCGTATCAAGGCAAGAGCCTTAATTGTTTATTTGACTATTTTGATAATTACATTAACGTTTATAAATAGGACAGACTGGTTTTGCGTAATGAAATGCCCAGCTTCCGAAATAGGCAAAACACAAGAGTGTGATCCAGAAAGACTTCAAAAAATCTGTGTATCTGTAATTTTTTGTATATAATTCCAATCCCTTAACAGCTAGTGTTATAAAAGCAGGATTAATAAGGATATCATTGGTGCCCGGTGGATAATTATTGCCTATGTAATTAATTAGTATACCAATTACCGAACTTATAATAAGGGAAACATATATATTTTCTTTGGCGATGATAATGCATGAAATAATCAATATATGTGATAATAAAGACATAGCCACATATTGAAAACTCCTGTAAAATTCATAAGATGTAATAAAGTAAGGTATAAGGAATATGAATAGTAGAGAATCACTATCTTTATTTTTATTATACATTAGTAAAAATAAAGAAGTTGGTGCGATGAGTTTAAGCACGTCATTGTCGCTCCAATATCCAATATCGCCTAAAAAAACACAAAGTACCCCTATTAGCGTACCCAAATATAAGATTAATTCAGCCCTGTATTCCAGTCTGACTATCCACCAAACGAAAAGAAAAACTAACAGGGATTTTATAGTTGTAAAGCATTCCTTGAGCCAGAATACTTCTTCGTATATATATATAAGACTTTCTAACGTTTCAATAATGAGTTCCATAGTCTTTAGCTAAATTGTGTATTTTGGTTGTTGCTGTGGTAATATAATTATAAATTTACTTCCGACGCCGATAGTACTCTCAACTTTGATATTGCCGTGGTGTAAATTTACAATATGTTTAACAATAGAGAGTCCGAGTCCTGTTCCACCCATCTCTCTTGAGCGTGCAGGATCAACGCGATAAAATCTTTCAAAAATACGCGGGATATGTTCTTGAGGTATACCAATGCCTGTATCCGATATTTCAAATTGAATAGATTTATTAATG
>MHYY01000006.1:0-1919 GCA_001830285.1 Planctomycetes bacterium RIFCSPLOWO2_12_38_17
CTGGCTGCTCTTTGGGTATCTGTGGATGGATATATAGCCCGCTTGCTGGAATTACAAATTTATAAGACTGTGGAATTGGAGAATCGTTTATGATAAAAACAGATTTTCCCATATTTTTAAGTGCGTGATACAGGGCTATTTCAGAGCCAATGGCATCTCCATCAGCCCGCACATGAGTGGTAATGAGAAAACGTTCATAACGTTTAATAATACTGCTAATTTTGTCAAAAGGTGTTTCTTTCATAATGACTGAATTATATGGCGAATGAGTACCGTTGTCAAACCTCTTTTCACTTGCATTTTATAAATATATAAGTTAAATTAGCTTTATTTGTTAAGTTTTTAATTCAATAATAATGTAACAGAAAATTACATTTTGTTTCAATAGGGGTGAGGGGGAAAAAATGTTTAAAATTGTAGAAAAACAGAAGATTGCAGAATCAACTTTTTTAATGAAGATTGAGGCGCCTAAGATTGCCGGCAAGAGAAAAGCAGGACAATTCGTCATGCTTCGTATAGATGAGCCTGGGGAAAGGATACCTTTGACAATTGCCGGTTCCGATACAATTCGTGGAACGATTACTATTATATTTCAGGTTGCTGGCGATACGACAAGACAGCTTTCTACTTTAAATACGGGTGATTATCTTTTGGATATTGTAGGACCGCTAGGACATCCTACTCACATAGAGAACTATGGAACTGCTGTATGTATCGGCGGTGGTCTTGGAATTGCGCTGGTTATGCCGATTGCAGAGGCATTGCATAAGGCTGGCAATCATGTAATATCAATTATCAGTGCAAGAACTAAAGACCTTTTGATCTGCGAAAAGGATATGCAGGCATGTAGCAATGAATTTATGATTGCTACCGATGACGGCACCAAAGGCACTAAGGGGTTTCCTACACAGGTTTTGCAGGAATTGATTAATAAAGGGACAAAAATAGATATTGTGTTTGCAGTAGGACCTGTACCGCTTATGGCTGCAGTAAGTAAACTGACAAAACCTTACAATTTGAAAACTATTGTCAGCCTCAATCCAATCATGGTGGATGGTACGGGCATGTGCGGCGGTTGCAGGGTATTGATAGATAACAAACCAAAGTTTGTTTGTGTAGATGGTCCTGAGTTCGATGGACACCTTGTAGATTATAGCAATCTGATACAAAGACTTAAGACATATACAGGTAATGGTAAAGACTCGGTTTTGCAAAGTGTCAGTAAGGACAGTTCATGCTGGAAACCGCCTGAGGATAGGGTTGGTACAGCACATAAACCGAAGGTATTCATGCATGCAACAGGGGGAAGCGCTGTTATAGATCAACTAGCCGAGGGTTTTACAGGTACTGTAGTAGCTGGTGAAAAACCAGGCGCAAAGAAGGTGGGCTCTATCCCTCGCCAGAAAATGCAAGAACAGGATCCTGGCGAAAGGGTAAGGAATTTTAATGAAGTGCCTTACGGGTATACACCAGAAATGGCAAGGCTTGAGGCGTTACGGTGTTTACAATGCAAGAAACCACTCTGTCGTGATGGGTGTCCTGTGAGTATTGACATTCCCGGATTTATTAAATTAGTTGCTGAAGGCGATTTTCTGGGTGCGGCACGTAAGATTAAGGAGACGAATACACTGCCTGCTATCTGTGGAAGGGTATGTCCTCAGGAAGACCAATGCGAGAAGGTTTGTATAGTGGGCAAAAAATTTAAACCAGTGGCAATTGGCAACCTTGAGCGTTTTGTTGCAGATTATGAACGGAACAGTAATGCTGTTACTATTCCAAAGATTACTGATAAGACGGGTTACAAAGTTGCAATTGTTGGGGCAGGACCTGCAGGGCTTGCCTGTGCGGGTGAATTAATAAAAATGGGGCATGACGTTACCATTTTTGAAGCGCTTCATAAAGCCGGTGGCGTGCTCGTT
>MHYY01000006.1:1935-15414 GCA_001830285.1 Planctomycetes bacterium RIFCSPLOWO2_12_38_17
TCAGGTTGCCTAAGGCGATTGTAGAATCAGAGGTCGAATATCTGAGAAAATTGGGCGTTAAGATTGAATGCAACGCCGTTATTGGAAAGATGCAGACTGTGGATGAACTGTTGCATAATGGTTTTGATGCCATTTTTGTTGGTACTGGAGCGGGATTGCCTATGTTTATGGCGATACCGGGTGAGAATCTGAATGGCGTATATTCAGCTAATGAGTATCTTACCCGCGTTAACTTAATGAGGGCTTATGACCCCAAGTATGCAACGCCTATTGCAATGCGGAAGAATGTGGCAGTGGTTGGCGCAGGAAACGTTGCAATGGACGCAGCCAGAACTGCCTTGCGTCTCGGCGCAGAAAATGTTTATGTTATTTACAGGCGCTCAAGGGATGAGATGCCAGCAAGGTTTGATGAAATCCACCATGGCGAGGAGGAGGGACTGCAATTCAAATTCTTGACCAACCCTATAAAGATTCTGGGTGATGAAAAAGGATGGGTAAGCGGCATTGAGTGCGTAAAGATGGAACTCGGAGAACCAGACGAGTCCGGCAGGAGACGCCCAACTCCAATTAAAGGCTCTGAGTTTGCGATAGATGTCGAGTGCGTAATAATGTCAATTGGCAACGGTCCTAACCCGTTAATTCCGTCTACGACGCCCGACTTGCAGGTAAATAAATGGGGTAATATAGTCGCTGATTTAGAGACATGCAAGACGAATAAAGAAGGTGTTTTCGCCGGAGGTGATATTGTAACTGGCGCAGCAACGGTCATTCTTGCTATGGGTGCAGGGAAAAAGGCTGCTAAATCAATTGATGAGTATATGAGGTCAAAAAGGTCTGATGTAAAGGCTGCTGCGGTAGCATAATAGTCTTAACAGTGTGATACAAATGGTTTTGAAAAATGAGAATTACTTTAAATAGTGAGTTAAAAGAATGCCCTGATGGGTTGACCATAGAAAGATTGCTTGATTTATATCAAATTGACAAGAATCGTACCGCTGTGGAATTAAATTTAGAGGTTATTCCGAGAAAGGAACATTCTAAACGCACACTTAAGGATTCAGACGTGGTGGAGGTTGTAACTTTTGTTGGCGGCGGTTGAGATTGGAAAAAAGATAGAAGATAAAAAGATAAAAATCGGGAAGTATGAATTTACTTCCAGACTTTTTGTTGGCACAGGGAAGTACCCTTCAATGGACGTGATGAAAGAGGCATTGGATGCCAGTGGTACGGAAGTAGTCACGGTCGCCATTCGTAGGGTAAAAATAAATGATACGTCAACTCTGTTAGATTATATTGATACAAAGAAATATAAAATCCTGCCAAATACTGCGGGTTGTTATTCTGCTGAAGAGGCTATCAGGGTAGCGCATCTGGCGCGAGAGATGGGCATATCTGATATGATTAAACTGGAAGTGCTTGGTGATGAAAGAACGCTATTGCCGGATCCAGTTGAAACCGTGAAAGCTACACAGATTCTTGTAAAAGAAGGTTTTACCGTCCTTGTGTATACCTCAGACGATCCGATTATCGCAAGAAAACTGGAAGACGCCGGCGCTATGAGCGTCATGCCGGCAGGCGCTCCAATAGGCTCAGGACAGGGTATTTTAAATAAAAACAACATAAGGATTATACTTGAATCCGCAAGAGTTCCTGTAATTGTGGACGCTGGCGTTGGTACGGCGTCAGACGTAACAATTGCAATGGAGCTTGGTTGTGAAGGCGTACTGCTCAACACAGGAATTGCTCATGCAAAAGACCCTGTGCTTATGGCAAGGGCTATGAAGCTTGCCTGTGAATCGGGACGATTTGCATTCCTTTCGGGACGCATACCAAAAAGACTCTACGCAAAGGCATCCAGTCCAGAAAAAGATTTTTAAACTATTGCTGCCCGTTTGTGCAGATTTCAGTTTATTGATGGGTTTGCTGCGCCTGACCCATCCTACATCATTTAATCCTGTAACAAAAATTTGCTAAGGGTTAGTTTAATACAATGCTTGCTAAACGAATTATACCGTGTTTAGACGTAAAAGACGGACGCGTCGTTAAAGGGACAAATTTTATAAACCTGAGGGATGCAGGCGATCCAGTGGAGATTGCCGCCCAGTATGACAGAGAAGGCGCCGATGAACTGACTTTTCTCGATATAACGGCCTCCCATGAAAACAGGAATATTATTATTGACGTGGTAAGAAAGACAGCCGAACAGGTATTCATGCCGTTGACGGTTGGAGGAGGCATTAGAAATATTGACGACATTCGACGGTTGTTGAATGCAGGCGCCGATAAAGTGTCAATAAATACGGCGGCAGTTAAGGATCCCGATTTTATCTCAAAGGCGTCGAGACGATTTGGCAATCAATGCATTGTAGTTGCGATTGATGCAAGAAGGACAAAATCGGAAGCCAATATAACAACTTGGGAAGTTTTTATAAACGGTGGCAGGACTCCAACAGGATTGGACGCTATCAAATGGGCGATAGAAGCCGAATCAAGAGGTGCAGGTGAAATATTGCTAACTAGCATGGACTGCGATGGTACAAAGGATGGATTTGATATTGAGTTAAACAGGGCTATATCAGATGCTGTAAATATCCCGGTTATTGCATCAGGCGGAGCAGGCAAATTGGAGCATTTTTATGATGTCTTTGCGATAGGGAAGGCGGATGCAGCCCTTGCTGCCTCCATTTTTCATTACAGAGAAATTTCGATACGGCAGGTAAAAGAGTTTTTGCTTGGAAAAGGCATTAATATGCGCATCAATAAGTAATTATTTTATATTTTGAATTTACCCGCCGTTTTTTAATTTTTTTCACATCAGATAAAACTCTAGCTTATTGAGTTCTTTATTGTAGTAAAGCCCCTTGCTCAGCCTAGCTTCTTTAAAGGCAATTGAATTATCCAGTATATTGATACTCGTACCTAAGTTAATTGTTTTGAATGTATAGTTTATTCTTTATAGGAATGCGGTATTGAGAAAAAAGATATTGCCTGGTAGAAAATTTAAAGGCGATATTTATATTGGGAATTTTAAAGAATTAAATGGTAAACAACCGAAGCTATAAGAAAGGATTTTTTATATATTTTGATTAAAAGTGGGCCCACAAGGATTCGAACCTTGGACACGCGGATTATGAGTCCGCTGCTCTAACCAGCTGAGCTATGGGCCCTTGATTATCAAAATTATAACAAAAACCTGCACCTTTTCAATTTCATTTTTGTGTATCTTTTGAAAAATTGGTATGTTTACAATGTGCTATTTCTTTTATAAAATTAGGTGGACAATTTTATAATGTAGTATTGGGGAGTACTGCAATACGCCCCTACAGATGCCTATGAAAGAAAAAAGATGCTGGATTTATATTTTTAAAGAAATTTGAGGGGTGTGTTTAAAAAATGAAGACGTATGTGATGATTCCAACTTACAATGAAAGGGAAAATATAGGGGATTTAATACAGGGAATCCTGAATCTGAAAATTCCCAATCTCCGTATTGTAGTTGTTGATGATAATTCACCCGATGGTACATCGGAAGTAGTAAGGGAATTTTCTGATGATTACCCCGAAGTCGAGCTCCTGCTCAGGACAACAGACAAGGGGCGCGGCTCTGCCGGAATAGCGGGTTTCAAATATGCATTGGAACACGGCGCAGACTATGTCGTGGAAATGGACGCCGACTTTTCCCATCATCCCAGATATATTCCTCATCTACTGAACGCTGTAAAAGACGCAGACATGGTTATTGGTTCTCGTTATATAAAAGGTGGAAGAGATGTCAACCGAGGCGGCATACGCAGGCTGGTAACATTTCTTGCTGGTGTATATGTAAGGATTTTGCTCAAACTGAGTATCAGGGATGTCTCGTCGGGTTACAGATGTTTTAAAAGGAAGGTGCTGGAGGCAATAGGGCTTGATTCCATGGTTTCCACAGGACCTTCCATTGTTTCTGAGGTATTTTACAGGGCGCGCCTGAAAGGATTTTCAATCAAGGAAATTCCTATAAAATTCGAGGATCGAACACATGGTGAAACAAAGCTCAACTACAAAATCCTCATAAAAACCCTCTTAATGGTCTTGAGGTTCAAACGAATGCATAAAAAGGGGCGTTTGTTTAGAAATAATATTCCTTAAATGATAGACCTATAAAAATGTACTTTAAGATCATTAATGAACATCATTCAAAATTATTGGAGGCATGGAATGAATATTTCGGCAATTGAAACAGAAATTCCAAAAGCTGAAAACGTAAAAGTAACAGATGATACTTTGAGCGTGAATCTGAGCGATGGGAGAACAATATCAGTCCCTCTTGAGTGGTTTCCGCGTTTGGTGCATGCTATAGTAGAGGAGCGTAATAATTGGAGACTAATAGGTAAGGGTCACGGTATTCATTGGGAGGATATTGACGAAGATATAAGCGTGAAAGGATTATTAGCAGGTAAACCATCAGGAGAGAGCAAACTTCGTTCAAAAAATGGTTAAGTCAAAGACAGTCACGACAAACAAGCAGATCCAGCGGACGGCGTAAAAGCCACCTATGAACTCTGTCGTTAGGCTGTTAAAAGAGGTTAAAGGAGTTATTAGATGCTTTTTTGTTTTCGCTACTTGTCTTTGCTGAGTTCGTTCCTTGTCGTATGCCTTTTCGTTATTTCTCCAGCGCACGCTCACCCCGATGAGAAGATACTACTCTGGGTTGAGGAGGTTATCCTAGGGCCAGAATTCGGGGGCGCTGGCAAAGTATGTTCACGCTGGGCGAAAGGACCGTCGCTCTCCATTTTAGGGGCAACCCCGCAGCAAGAAGAAGTAGTGGTCGGGGCGGTTGTCCACTTGAATTATACTCTTGCCCAGACCCCAATTAAACAAATTGTGCTGCTCAAGGCCAACGACACTGACGCAGACATTCGCATATACTTTGCGCCCTTGAAGGAGCTGCCTACTTTCGCCGAAAAACACAATTTCTACTATGCTGCGGGCAATTGGGGCTACTTCTGGACGTTCTGGAACTATCAGCACGAAATCGAGCGAGGCTTTGTCCTGCTTGCTTCCGACAGGCTAAAGGATAAGCAGTTGCGGCATTTCGCTTTGGAGGAAATCACCCAAGTGCTAGGGCTATCGAATGACTCGCCGATATTTCCGGAGAGCATCTTCTATGCCATGGGGAACGACGGGGGAAACGCCCAGCAGCTCAGTAAATTAGATAAGAAATTGATCACCTTTTTTTATAATCATATCTTGCCGGGAGCGAAGCAAGCTGACGTGCGCACCGCATTCAAGCAATATTGGCCAAAACAGTAAACGCTCGGAGTCTGAGGCACTCAACGTTCAGTTTCGGTCATATAACAAGTCACCACAGCTAACTGCTACCCCATGATTCAAACACTGTTTTGAGGGGTTTGTAGTTCGTCGCTCTTACAGTTTTCTCTCGTTGTTGGTGTAGCTGAGCCGATTTGTTAGACCAGTTAAAGTTAAGTGATCTAAAACAAGAGTGAAATATCGTTTCACTCATAAACTAATTGATGTGATTTCAACGTCGGCACCTTTATCAAACACGTATCCTGCAAGCGCCTTTCCCATATTATTTGTGACCCACAAGCCCACTGAAAGATTATCATCAATTTTGAAGTCACCATTTTTGTATTAAAAATGCATTTCCCTGACAAACGCTGACTCAACTTCCTGTATCTGAGAGAGTTCTATTACCTCCGCAGTATCTGCAATCTGAGATGCCCTGCTTAATAAATTCTCATTCAAAAGCAACCTGACGGTATCTCTCAGGCTGAAATTTAATAACATTTATAATTTAAAATGCAACCATAAATTAGTTGCTATCTGTTTTGTGATATTTAATAGCAGTGGATAACAACAAAGTGGTATTTCTTGCTTCTTGATTTTATGTCGTACATTTGCGTGAAAAAAGGTAAATAACACAAAACAAAATTCAAATTACCTTGAAAGTCCTGAAAATATAACTAAAATTAATTAAAGTAGAAAAAGGTAGAAACAATTAAATACACACGGAATAAATATTTTTACTTTAAATAATTTTAATCTTTAAAGGCTTCATTTACAAATTGTAGGAGTCGTAAAAATGAAAAAATATCTTAGTGTGTCTTTGTCTATATTGTCTTTATCAATGGCAGTTTACATGGATAATACCTACGCTGATTCTAAAAAGGCTGAAAAACCACCAGATAGCCTCTATATGAAACAGACAGAAGATGAATCCGCTTCCCAGGATGCGTCTCCTATTTCTGGCAAGATAGTGGAGGCGATGAATAGTGGCGGTTACACCTATCTCTGCATCGAGAAGGACGGTAAAAAAACATGGGCTGCAATATTGGAGACAAACGTGGCTGTTGGTCAGGAAGTTGCCTTACAGCCGGGTTACGAAATGGTAAATTTCACAAGTAAGACCCTGAATCGCACGTTTGATAAAATCATTTTTTCCACAGGGTTTGCATCGCAGGAAGGCGCAACCGATACAAAGAGTTACCACGGTAAACCAATGGGCAGCAAGAGTCAGTCAGTTGTTTCTAATGAACCGATAAAGGTGGAAAAGGTTTCTGGCCCAAACGCATTTACGGTAGCTGAACTTTACGAAAAAAGAACTGAACTCGATAAGAAAAACATCGTCGTCAGGGGCAAGGTTGTTAAAGTTTCTTCGGGAATCATGGGAAGAAACTGGCTGCATATACAGGATGGAACAGGAAATTCAGAAAGTGGAACTCAGGACCTCGTTGTAACCACCCACGACATTACATCGGTAGGCGATATTGTTACAGCAAACGGAACTTTATATAAGGATAAGGATTTCGGAAGCGGCTACAAATATGATGTGATTGTGGAACAAGCGAGTATTAAAAAAGAAAATGCCGCAAAATAGCAAACGGTAGAAATAAACAGCCATAGGGGCGTATTGCAATCCGCCCTTACTACTTTTTGGACAACCCCTGTCTCTGATTTATCGAATGTTATTTATACGCCTCGGTTTAATAACAAAGTCTCCGTTTGATTTACGTACACTCCGTATGTTATATTGTCCAACTAAATTTTACAACATATCAAAAGTATTTTATTCGGAGCAAAAGCATAAATATGGACATCTTAAAACAAGTGGCTGAATTGAAGGAATTTCTTGGCAAGGTTTACTGCTTTATTGAAGACAATGAAGACTCATTCAAGGACGGCGTTGAGGCAGAAGATATTAAGAATGAAACATGGAAATGGATGCAGGAACTGTCGAAATTCTTGCCTTAATGTAATCACGGTATTTGCAGGCTTCATGCTTCACGCCTGCGCAAAATTGAGATTATGGTTATTTTTCTAGAATCTAAACCCTTCGTTAAAAGTTTTACAGGAAATGTATTTTATGACCCGACCAATGTTTTATGAATTCAGGCCGCAGGAACCTATTAAGGCGCCAAGTGGCAATGTCCTTACCTGTAAAAACTGGGATAGCGAGGCGGCGCTGCGGATGCTGATGAATAATCTCGACCCAGATGTGGCTATCCAGCCGGAAGAACTTATTGTTTATGGCGGCGCCGGCCGCACCGCGAGAAACTGGAAGGAATACCAGAGAATCTTAAATAGCTTGAAGACGCTGAAAAGCGATGAGACCCTGTGCGTCCAGTCAGGCAAACCTGTATATATTGCAAGAACACATAAATGGGCGCCGCGTGTGATAATTGCCAACGCAAACCTCGTCCCTGCATGGGCAAAACAGGAGATATTTGACAGGTATGATGAAATGGGGCTTACCATGTACGGGCAGATGACGGCGGGAAGCTGGATTTATATAGGCACCCAGGGTATATTGCAGGGCACTTACGAGACCTTTTCCTCGCTTGCAAGGAAGGCGTTTAATACAGATACGCTTAAAGGCAAGTTTGTACTCACGGCTGGTATGGGCGGTATGAGCAGCGCCCAGCCACTCGCCGTAACTATGAATGAAGGCGTGATTCTGTGTGTTGAGGTACGCAGGGAACGCATAGAAAAAAGAGTTAGAGAAGGTTTTTGCGATAAGATGACTAATAATCTCGACGAGGCGTTAAAGTGGATCATGGATGCAAAAGCAGGGCATATTCCGCTTTCTGTTGGTCTGGTGGGGAATGCTGCCATTATTCACCCCGAACTGGTGAAACGTGATATTATCCCTGATGTTGTAACAGATCAGACGCCAGCCCATGACCTGATGTGTTACGTGCCGGTCGGGGATTTGACCGAACTTGATAAGCTGAGGGAAAGAAACAAGCGAGCATATAAGGAAAAGGTGCTGGATGCTATTATAGACCACACAAATGCAATTCTTGCCATGCAGAGGAAGGGCGCTGTATGTTTTGATTACGGCAACAATCTCAGGGCACAGGCGGAGATGTCAGGGGTAAGCATGAGGGATTCTGACGGACGTTTCCGGTATCCTGGTTTTGTGCCTGCATTTATAAGGGATTTATTCTGTCAGGGTAAGGGACCTTTTCGCTGGGTGGCTTTGTCCGGTGATATATCGGATATTAAAAAAATTGACGATGCTGTTATAAAAAATTTTCCTGAAGATTCCTCACTTATAAGGTGGATAAAACTTGCCAGTGAAAAAATACCACAACAAGGACTCCCTGCTAGAATTTGCTGGTTGGGATATGGAGACCGCGCAAAGATGGGTTTAATAATAAATGACATGGTGAGAAAGGGCATTGTCAAAGCCCCTGTAGTTATCGGGAGAGACCATTTCGATTGTGGGTCGGTGGCGTCTCCGTATCGAGAGACGGAGGATATGAAAGATGGCAGCGATGCCATAGCCGACTGGCCATTATTAAATTTTGCATTGAATGCCGTTAACGGCGCAAGCTGGGTAAGCTTTCATCATGGGGGCGGTGTAGGCATTGGGAATTCCCTTCATGCAGGCATGGTCATTGTAGCGGATGGAACAAAAGAGAAGGACGAAAGGCTTGAAAGGGTCTTAACAGCGGATCCTGGGATTGGCATTGCAAGGCATGTTGACGCCGGATATGAGACTGCTATAAAAGCGGCGAAAGAAAAGGGCGTAATAATACCGGAATAAACAAAATTTAGTGTTCAAGGAATTTCAGCGTAGGGGCACGTTGCTACGTGCCCTCCGGATAGATTTTGAAAATTTTTATGGAGGCTTCTTATATGTCCGAACTTGCTTCGAAAAAGTGTGTGCCATGTATTGGCGGCGTGCCTCCGCTTAAGGGCGAGGCATTGCAGGCGCTGCAAAGTCAGGTAATTGGCTGGAATGTCGTTGAAGACCGTCATTTATTAAAAGCCTTTAAATTCCCTGACTTTCGCAAGGCGCTGGACTTTGTGAATCGGGTTGGAGAGATTGCCGAAGAAGAGGGGCATCATCCTGTAATCATATTGACATGGGGCAGGGTGGAAATAAAGATTTATACACATAAAATTAATGGATTGACGGAAAGCGATTTTATCCTTGCGGCAAAGATTGATGGGCTGAAGACATAGTAAAGATAAGAAAAGGATAGTATTAATTAATAAATGCGTATTGCGGAATGCGGATTTTTTAACTTTAGATTTTTAAAGCAATTTCCTAAAATCCAAATTCTAAAATCCTACTATGACTGCTATTAACATATCAAGATTTACGACAGTTTTGCTGTGTAAAACTGATATGTATTCTTCCCCTG
This sequence comes from Planctomycetes bacterium RIFCSPLOWO2_12_38_17, assembly GCA_001830285.1. Taxonomy (GTDB): domain Bacteria; phylum Planctomycetota; class Brocadiia; order Brocadiales; family Brocadiaceae; genus PLOWO2-12-38-17. The sequence continues at coordinate 11,592 of MHYY01000006.1, forward strand.
TTTTTTTGATTGATACATGGCGGTGTCTGCCATTTTAATGAGTTGCTCAGGTACAGTTGCATCCTGTGGATAAATACTGATACCTATGCTGGCGGACACATGTATTTTATGAGATTCAATCCAAAACGGCTGAAATATTACATTGCAAATCTTATGCGCAACAATGGCGGCATCCTGCGGCTGTGCAATCTCCTGAAGAACAATGATGAACTCGTCCCCGCCGATACGGCTGATTGTGTCGTCTTCCCTCGTACATTTTACAAGCCTCTCTGCCGTAGCCTTCAATAATAAATCGCCGATTTGATGTCCCAGGGTATCGTTAACGGTTTTGAAATTGTCAAGGTCGAGCATCATAACGGCAAGTGTTCGTTTATGTCGTTTTGTAATCGCCAATGCAATTTGCAGGCGGTCTTGTAACAGATTGCGGTTGGGCAAATTGGTAAGGGCATCGTGATATGCCAAATGTTTTATAAGTTCTTCATTCTGTTTGCGTACAAAGGCGTTTCCAAGGATTTCCGCAGTGATATTAAGCAATGTAATATTTTCTTCCCGCCATGGTACGGCAGCGGTGATATTGTCAAAGCCGACAAATCCAATAAACTCCTTATCAGTATATATCGCCAGGATTAATATTGCCTTGATTTGCTGCCTTTCAAGTTCCGTCTTTTCAGCAGATGCCTCTGCAGGCATTTGGGAAACGTCTGCAATGTGAACTATTTTTTCGGTTTGAATCCGGGGCATAAACCACGGGAAAACCGGGGTGGGTAAGTTTTGAAGGTTTTTTATTTCTGGCGATACCCCTTTATTGCACCATTCATGTGTATTATCCATGATGGCGCCGTTTTCGCGGAACTGGAATAGGTGTACGACCTGTCTGCTCCGCTAAATTTGCCAATATCAGCCAGGGATTCATTAACGGCTACGTCAAAATCTGAAATATTAACAAATCTGGAGGAGACACGAGCCACAACTGATTCAAAATCTATTCTATGTTTGATTTCGTCTTCTGCCTGTTTTCTTAAGATGAACTGACCTATCTGCCTACTAATAGATGTTATTATATTCAATAAGCCATCGTCCGGATTGCGTGCTTGCTTGCTGAAAAACTCAAGTACACCTATTTTTTCACTCTCAATTTTGATGGGGAAACCGAATGCACTGTTGATTCCTTCGCTTTTAGCGATGTGTCTTCGTTGAAAATATGTGTCTGATATAATATCAACATTCCAGATAGGTTCGCCGCTTGTAAAAATCCTGCCAATAAATCCAGTACCAGGCGTAGAGGCAGTTCTTTTGCAAATAGCTAAAAACTCAGGGACATTTACCGATGGTTTGTGCCAAATATTGTCGCAATATAGCTGGTTGTTTATTTTGTCATGAACCCAAAATGCACCCATATCCCATTCCGTTTTCTCACATATAACCTGAATAACATAGGAAATAGCCTCATCAATGTTTGCTGATTCTGATATTATCTTCGTTATATTATACTGCAAGTTCATTTGCTGTTCAGATAGTTTACGTTCGGTAATATCATCAGCGATACCAACTATACGGCTTGGTTTACCTGCAATATCATATACAATAAAGTTACGGTCATGTATCCATCTTGTGGTATCGTCGGGCCTGATAACCCTGTATTCAGCTTCAGACCTTATGCCCTTCGTTTCTGTTTTGTGACGGACTTTTATTACTTGCTCGCGATCGTCTGGATGGATACAGTCAATAAATGATAACGGTTGTTCATACAGGCTTTTGCACGTATGTCCCCATAGCGATTCATACAATGGGCTTATGTACTCGATGCGCTTCCAATCGGGAGAGTATATGTAAAAGACCTCGTGTATATTTTCAACAAGCTGCTGAAATCTTTCCATATTTATCTTTAAAGCCTCTTCTGCCTGTCTGTAATTTCGAAAATAACCACACCAACCGACTTCGGTTTTTTATCTATGCCAAGGATGGGGAAGTATGAAACCATCCAGTGACGGAGAATGCCGGGTGCCAGCGGTGTTTCACCAGATACTTCCAGGTTCAGGATTGGTTTACCATTTGATAAAACCTGCTGATATAGTGGTTCTAGCGATGGTGCAAGTTCTGGTAATACCTCTCTGATTGTTTTACCATAATGAGCATTTACAGTAAGTCCATTAATATCTGCAAGGGCATAGTTAATCTTCACAAACTTAAGATTCGAGTCTACTATTGCCATTCCTGCCGGCGAAGAATTGAAAAATCCGCTTAACTGTTCTTCTCGTTCCCTCAGGGCATCTTCGATTTGTTTGTGTTCGGTGATGTCAACAATAGTGATAACACAGCCAATAATATTGTTTTGTTGATTCTTTAATGGTGCGGCGTTAATGAGTAAATTGAATTTTTTTAAATTATCGGGATTTTCTGCGGATTTTAAAAGCAAAACTGCATCAACCCCGTGAAATGACTTGCCTTCCAATACTGACTTAATACTGAAATTTATATTCGTTTGTCTAACAGCTTTAAACTGCAGATTGAATACCTCTTCAAATGGTTTAAGTAAAGGGTTTGTATTATATAGCAGACTAGTTGAATTACTGGCGTGGGTAATTATGCCATTCGTGTCGCACACCACTATAGCCTCGCCTGCCTGTTCAAGAATTGAACGTGACAATTGTTCTGATTTTAAAATCTGTTCATTGCGTTTTTGCTCTGTCAGGTTAGTTACCGCAAGACAGATGCCCTTTGTATCGTGGATATCAAGCGCGCGCATAGAGACCTGTACGGGTATTAACAACCCATCCTTACACTTTAAGTGAATCCTTCCTTTGCTGTTTCCTGTTTTCCCCTGTTTAAGAAGCGCCGTGAATTTTAGCATATCGGTTTTAGGTATAAAACGATTGAAAGGCATACCAATAATTGTTTTGAGCGGTATCTTGAGTATTGAGGCTAGATGCGGGTTACTGTAAAGAATGATGCCTTTATCTGTCAAGGTAGCGGCGCCTTCGTTTACTGTCTCGACAAGGATGTGGTATGAATGTTCGGCGCCTCGCAGTTTTTCTATTTCGGCAAGAAGTTCCTTTTTTGTTTTATTTTTATCATTCATAACATAGCCCGGCAATGAGCAAGATTATCAATTGAGATTTTTTGTACCATAACATATTCTATTTTGCATTGCCTATTTAAAACTCGCAAAATGAGATAAATATTATTGGTTACTAAAAAATGATATGCCATGCTTTAAGTGGCATTACATTGTACCCAATTTGTTGAAGTGTTATTTATCATTCTCAAAATTTATGTTGCCGTGATATTAGTATTCTAAATAATGTTTATTTTAATTCAAATTTGACGCATGGATTATCTTACAATATTTTTCGTAATTCAAGGATTTTATTATAATAGACATGCTAGGATTTTGACTTCAAAAATAGGTACATTTAAAAATCCGGATGTCGGTTCTTACGCTTCTATCTTTATAAACCCTTCTTCATTCAGATTGCCTGATACGTTAATATTTGCCTTTATGAATAGCTTTGCTATTTCTATGTTCGTAAGCAAATGATGAGTAATTCTTGGTGTGATATATTTTGATTTGCCTTTTGCAAGGACAAGGGGAATGATAAGCTGATCGGCAAGGTGCTCATCAATAACGGCATTGGTTTCCCAAAACCGGTAAAAATCATTGCAGGCTTCATCAGCAACGGTTTCTGCAGGTTTACCAATTTTGCCAAGGCTAAAGTAACAACACTGACCATTTTCAAATTTCCCTAATAAGAGCAACAGTGTCCCCATTCCCAAAGCGGGCATCTCTTCAATAAATATTTCATGCGGGATATTCTTTTCTAGG
>MHYY01000007.1:0-466 GCA_001830285.1 Planctomycetes bacterium RIFCSPLOWO2_12_38_17
AACCAAGCTTGGTTAACATTTATCAGGAGATGTATTTAATTTATAAAAAGAAGGGGATGGAAGAAGAGGCAAAGAATATTTTGGCAACTTATGAAAAGCTTAAAGAGAAGTAAAATTTACTTTGTATAGTCAATATAAAACTGATAATATTTTTATCATGAAGAAATTGTTACCGATATTAATTTCAATCTTTATCTTATCAGGCTTTTTTAATACCAGGCAACTCTTGGCTGATAGAGATGAGGATGCCAATAAAACTTACCTCGATGCTTACAATATGTACAAACTTGGTAAGCTCGAGCAATCGCTTGAATTGTTAAAGAAGGTTATAGAGCTTAATCCAGACCATGCTGAGGCGCACTTTGGAATGGGTAGCATTTATTTCCGGCAGAATATGTTTGATGATGCTGTTAAAGAATTTACTAAAGTTACCAAGATTAAACCGGAATATGTCGAGGCATATCAG
>MHYY01000007.1:486-14836 GCA_001830285.1 Planctomycetes bacterium RIFCSPLOWO2_12_38_17
CATATCAGCGGCTATGGTTGGCATATAAAAAGTTGGGAATGAATGATAAGGCAGAAGAGGAACTTTTAAAGTACAAAAAGCTTCTGGAAGAACGTATGCAAGCCATGGGTGTTGGTTCACCTCAGGTAGCAAAACCTGTCGCTACTCTTACTCCAGAGAAAAAAGAAGAATATGTGGAAAAGCCTAAACTTGAAGAAACAAAACCACAAGAAGTAGTTAGAGTTGAAACGCCACAGCCTGTCGAAACAAAACCACAAGTAGCAGCTGCACCCGATACCACCGTTGTCGAGTCCAGACCTTCTGAAGAAACAAGACCTGAAGGTCCTGCAGTAGTTAAACCCGTATTACCACAACAGGAAGAAAGTAAGCCATCAACAATTGAAACAAAGCCACCCCGCGTTCTGCCTTCCGAAGCTCCCTCAAGTCAGGCTGGGTCTATAGTGAAGGAACCTTCAGAGGCGAAGACTGTTACAAAACAAGAACCAGAAGCAGGGTATACATCTCCATATATCAAGGTTGATAAAAGTAACCCGGTGTATGAAAACCTTTTTAAGCCGTTAAAAAAAAAGGGATACGGATTGTTTCGTAATCCGCTTAAAATAAAGAAGGGTGCCGAAATATGGAAAAAGTCATATGTTGGTAAGCTTTCCAAGGGGTTCATTTATTATGTTGTAGTTGTGCAAATCTGGTTATGTATAGTTGCTTCCTTGTGTATATATTTTTCTAAATCTAAGAGGAAAAAGGTATGAAAAAGTGTCCTTATTGTGCGGAAGAAATTAAGGATGAAGCTGTTAAGTGCCGTTTTTGCGGTGAATTCTTAGGTCCGGTGCAAGGTGACAAGGTAAAAACATCAATACAAGGAAAGATTGATTTAAGGCAACAAAATGTACAACCCCCGCAGGCTGAAAAATCAAAGACTGATTTGAAACAACAGCCAAAAGCATCCCAGCAGTTTACGGAAAAAGGCAAAAAGACAGAACCAACACAAGTAAGCCAGATTAAAGAAACAATATCAGTTGAAGCGAAAGAATCAAAAGCTGAAGAGGTTGTTGCCTCAGCGGAAATACCCGTTGTGACTGCCAAAAAAAAGAGAGACTGGGTTTTGATTATTGCAGTTATCGTATTTGGTATTTTATTGCTGATAATTCAGTTCAGTAAACAACTTGGCATAGAAGGGTTTCCTTAAACTCAGCTGGATTATTACAGATCGTTGCTTGAATATCAGCGGTTAAATAATATTTGAAGGCAAAATTTCAAAGGTATTCGGATTTAAGTCTTGAAATATACAATCCCTCAATTACTTAAGAGGCTGATCGGTAATTATCTAAACAGTGGTACCTCTTTCGATTCAGAGAGAAGCGTTGTAACAACTCGAGACACATCTTCTGTATCACTTCCTATGTAACGAATTTTATTTTCCCGGTCTAGCACAAACAGTTTAGGTAAATTTTGTACGTGGTATAAAGAAGGTATAGCCCCATTCCAGCGTTTCCCATCATAAATCTGTGGCCAGCTAATTTCTTCCTGTTTTACAAACCCAGTTAAATCGCCAATATCGTCATCCAGGCTTATGCCAATGACCTGAACTCCTCGGTCTTTGAATTTGTCATACATTTTTTTAACGTTTGGGAATTCCTGTAAACAAGGCTCACACCAAGTAGCCCAGAATACTAAAACGGCAATGTTACCCTTATATTTTGCGAGGTCAACAGGTTTTCCATTGATATCTGCTGTATTAAACATTGGGGCATCCATGCCGATTCTTAATATGTTGCCAAGTTCGTTTGTGAAGGACTCGGCTGCCAGTGGTTCAATTAGCCTTAATTCTGCAACAACATCTTTTGCTTTCTTAGTATCACCCTTTCCGATTAGTGCCTTTATTTTAAAAAAAAGGGTGTTTGCCTTTAAGGCATTATTTATTTCTGAATTTAATATAAAATCAAAACATTTAATTGCTTCATCAAAATTGTTCATGAATATGTGAATATTACCAGCATAAAGTCTCGCCTTTAGCTCCTCTTCAGTTCCAGGATATTTTTCTATTAAAGTGGTTAATTCTTTAAGGGATTCTTCATAATATTTTTTTGAATCAGCAAATTTCATTTCTGGAAGATTTACCAATTTATTTCTGATAATTTCCAGCCGTTTTGCAGCATTTGCGTCATGCTGCAGTTCTTTTGCATTACTTATATAACCAGTGAACAGCAAGAAGGCTGCAGTAATTGCAACTGAGATTAGGACGATGCATTTTTTCATGTTTACAACTCCTTGAATACTCATTCTGTGTAAAAAACCCCCTTTTAACGTTCATTTTAGTTTTGAAAATCTGAGTGATATTACCATGAAGATATATTATATTCAAGGAACATTTCTTTACAGTTATTTTGTTTTTTAAAATAAATTTAAAAAAACGAATTGCAAATTAAATATTATTCATTTTAAAATCATTAATTATCGTTTAAATTATTTACTATTTACATCCGTTTGTTTTCAAGTATTATTCTGATAAAGTATCTTTTAAAAGATTTAATTTAAATAGGTAGACTGGGAGTATTTAGAATGATAAATAAAATGGTTGTGTCAATTCTCATTTCTGTAATTGTGTTCTTTAATGCAAGTGCAACATTTGCCAGTCAATTGAAGCTCGATGTAAAGGAGTATGTATTAAATAACGGACTGAAATTGCTTATGTTGGAAAAGCATGATGTCCCGATTATCTGCGTTCGTATTAATTATAAAGTTGGTTCAGTTGATGAACGCCCCGGAATTACAGGGGTTTCGCATCTGTTTGAACACATGATGTTCAAGGGAACAAAGTTATTTGGAACAAGGGATTACGCCGCCGAAAAGCCTCTGCTTGACCTGGAAGATGAATTAATCATGAAGCTATCCGAAGAAAGGATAAAAGAGGGGGCAGCCGATAAGAAAAAGATTTCGTCGCTTGAAAAGGAACTGGAAGAAGTGAGGGAAAAATTGAGAGACTTAGTGGTTAAGGATGAGGTCTTTTCTTTATATCTGCGTCAAGGCGCTTCAGGCCTTAATGCCGCGACAGGTACTGACGGTACATATTATATTTGTGACATTCCTGCAAACAAATTGGAATTATGGGCATTTATAGAGTCAGATCGGATGAAAAACCTTGTGCTGAGGGAATTTTATTCTGAACGAGATGTGGTTATGGAAGAAAGACGACTCAGGACAGATAACAGCCCGTTCGGTACTTTAATTGAACAATTGAACGCTGTAACGTTCGTTGCACATCCATACCGTTGGCCCACCATCGGATGGCAATCAGACATTCAGCATATTACAAAGGCGGAAACATCTGAATACTTTAAGAGATATTACGCACCAAATAATTCAGTGATTGTTATGACAGGGGATTTTGAACCTGTTAATGCAATAAAATTAGTAGAAAAATACTTTGGCGATATTCCTTCACAGCCAGCGCCCCCTAAGGTTAGAACTGTTGAGCCGGAACAGAAGGGTGAACGAAGGATTGAAATAGAATTTGATTCTAATCCTTACATTGCAATTTCATATCATGTTCCAGCGATTGGACATCCTGATTTGTATGCGCTGGACGTCCTTAGTTCGTTACTTTCCGAAGGTCGGACAGCACGGTTATATAAATCTTTGATAGAAGGGAAGCGGATTGCCGTAATGGCACATGCATCTAGTGGAATTGGTAAATATCCTGATACCTTTACTTTTATTGGCGCGCCAAGGGCGCCACATACAATAGCTGAAGTTGAGTCTGCTTTCTATGCGGAAGTAGAAAAACTTAAGAATATCCCTCCGACGGATTGGGAACTGCAAAAGATTAAAAATCAGCTTGAGGCTGATTTTATCAGGGATTTGAACTCAGCTTCCGGTCTTGCCAGCGAAATAGGGCATTTTGAAGTGCTTTCTGACTGGAGCTATATCAATACATTCATGGATAAGCTGGCTCAGGTGACTGCCGAAGATGTAATGCACGTGACTAAAAAATATCTTACAAAAAACAATCGTACAGTAGCAATATTGAAGAAAAAAGAGGATGAGGACAAGATCAATAATAAAAAGGATAATAACGTAGAAAAACCAACTGTTACATATTAATATTTTATCTTTAGTCTTAATTATGAAAAACACATACAGGGGAGATTTTAAAGTGGGTAACAAATATTTTATTTTTTCAGTTTTATGTTCAATATGCTTGGTTTTTTTTATTCATTCTGCAAATCTTAGTGCTGAACCACAGGGGCACGAACATACTGTAAAATCATATACCGGGAAACCAGAATCCGAAGGAGCAAGAATAGTTTCTGGATTTAAATTTAAACCTCTTAATTTTGTACCTCCTAAAGTAGACAGGATTGTATTGGGAAATGGGATGATTTTATACCTTCTCGAAGACCATGATTTGCCAATATTTAATATCACAGCCCGTATAAAAACGGGTGTGATATATGAACCTGCAGAAAAGGCTGGGTTGGCCAGTTTAACGGGATATGTAATGAGGAGTGGTGGAACTTTATCCATGCCAGCAGATAAACTTAATGAGGAACTTGAATATATGGCAACGTCTGTGGAAACTTCAATAGACCGTGAATCTGGCAGTGCGAGCCTTTCTACGTTAAAGAAGGATATTGATAAGGGGTTGAAAATATTCGCCGACGTGCTTATGAATCCTGTTTTTGCAGAGGATAAAATCAGAATAAGGAAGGACGAGGTTATTGAATCTATCAGGCGGGAGAATGATAGTCCGTCACAGATTGTTCACAGGGAGTTTCGTAAGATTATATACGATAGTAAACATCCGTATAGTAGAAGACTTAATGGAACACCTGAAACAATAGAAAAGATTACAAGAGATGACATAATTGCATTTCACAAGAAATATTTTCGTCCTAATAGTATGATACTTGGGATATCAGGTGATTTTAATAAAGACGATATTACAAAGAAGATTAATGCTGTATTTGCAGGCTGGAGAAAGGAAGATATTCAATTTCCGGAAGTGCCAAAGGTCGAAAGACGATACGAAAGGTCTGTAAATTATATTTATAAAGACATCAATCAGGCTAATGTTATAATGGGTCACGTTGGAATAGATCGAAAGAGTCCTGATTATTTTCCTGTAATGATAATGAACTTTATTCTGGGCGGCGGAAGTTTTACGGCGCGTATTCCTGGCAGAATCCGTTCTGACGAAGGTCTTGCATATTCCGCCTATAGCGCTTTTCAAACTTCCCGCGACATCGGAATGTTTTTCGTTTCATGTCAGACCAAGCTGGGCTCAACCAATCGTGCAATTTCAATAGCGTTAGAGGAACTTGATAAGATACGTAAAATGCCCGTTGATAACGAAGAGTTAGCTCAGGCAAAGGAAACTTTTATTAATCAGTTTATATTTAAGTTTACAACCAGCGCAAGCATAGTAGCGCAGAAAGTTGATATTGAATATGAAGAGTTACCTTTGAATTACCTTGAGACCTATCTGGATAATGTGCAGGCTGTAACGCAGGAAGATGTACAGCGCGTAGCAAAAGAATATTTACATCCGGATGAAATAGAAATACTTGTAGTTGGCAATAAGGAAAAATTTGATAAACAACTCGATAATTTTGGGAAGGTTAGTGTAGTTGAGTTAGAATAAACCTGATTTCAACAAAAGTTAGTAATACCAGTTTTTAGAAGAACTATAAATTTTATAAGTACAATTTCCTTTTTTATATAACCTTTTGAATTTCCAAATGGTAAATAACACACCTCAGTCCCCATGGTAGAGGAGAGAGGTGTGTACACCGCTTATAATCTCCATAAAGAGGTAGGTAATAAATCCTTTTAATAGATTCTTTTATTCTCCTGGCTATTCCAGATTTTAAAAAGCTCAAGGTTCTCCTTCCTTAAAAAGTCTCCAATTACTTCTATCGGGCTATTGCCAAATAGTTTCATCTTTTCATCTGAGATTGTAAGTTCACTGAATCCCAGTTTTTTTGCATCTTCGATGTGTGTTCCATAAATGATTTTAGAGATTCTTGCCCAATGACAAGCACAAAAGCACATGGGACATGGTTCGCACGTTGAATACATTACACATCCGGACAGGTCAATCATATTTAATTTTTTACAAGCCTCTCTGATCGCAATAATTTCAGCATGTGCGGTTATATCCATAGATTGCCAGACTGTATTATAAACACAGCTTATTATTTTCTCATCTTTTGCTATACATGCGCCGAAAGGTGTTTGCCCTCTCTTAATGCCTTCTTTTGCCTTATCAATGGCTAATTTCATATGTCGTTCATTTAAATTTTTCATATTATTAAGAATTTACATTATGTGTACTGTTTTTTATACTGCGGGAAAGCATAGTTAAATTGACTATCATATCAGCATCATATTTTTGATTTCTGAGTAATGTTATTATATATGTGTTGTTTATAGTTTTTGTAGAATGGGGAAAATATATTTTTATAAATATTGCCATATTTTATTATATTGGTTACTGATTGATTTCTCTTTGTAATTCAATAATATTTGCTATATAATTTGTACAAGAATATTGGTTTTTTGATTTTATTATAGCGTTAGTAAATAGTGTAATCAATTGCTTGAAAGCAAAACATTTTTACCCCCATTGTTGATAAGCATTTTTTAAGCATTTATACGAATGCTTTTAAAAACAGCACATTTATAAAATTGCAATTTGTTAATTGTCGTGGTTCTACTTATATATTATTTCGGCACAGACTACCTGTTCTTTTCACAGGCAAATTGTAAAGTGTATTAATGATTCCTGACATTTCAATAGTAATTCCATTATATAATGAAGTTGACAATATTGAACCTTTATGTCAGGCGATCATTGGTGTAATGCAGGATAGAAGCTATGAGGTAATAATTGTTGACGATGGCAGTACAGATGGTAGTACGGAAAAATTAAAAGAGTGGTGTTCTCTTCGTAGTAACTTTCGTTCTATTCATTTTAAAAAGAATGCTGGACAAACGGCTGCTATGGATGCAGGGTTTAAATATGCAACTGGAGAGTATGTAGTTACTTTGGATGCTGATATGCAGAACGACCCGTCTGATATTCCAAAATTATTGGAGAAACTCGGCGCGTATGATATGGTATGCGGCTGGAGGCAGAAAAGGAATGACCCATGGATAAAACGTATTTCCTCAAAGGTGGCGAATTCCATAAGAAATAAGCTTTCAGACGAGGATATTAAAGATACTGGATGTTCTTTAAAGGCTTATAGAAGGGAATGCCTGAATAAAATCAAATTGTTCAATGGTATGCATCGGTTTTTGCCAACGCTTTTTAAGTTGGAAGGTTTTTCTGTTACGGAGGTAATTGTAAATCATTATCCAAGAAAATTTGGAAAATCAAAATATGGCGTATTTAATAGGGCATTCAGGGCATTCTTAGACTTGTTGGTTGTACGGTGGATGAAAAAACGTAAACTTAATTATGAGGTAAGAAATGATTAATCTTTTAGCACATATAAATTTTTGGGTTATACTCGGCTTTGTTGGACAGTTTTTGTTTGGCTCAAGGTTTTTTATCCAGTGGATTGCTTCAGAGAAGCGCGGTGAAAGCATTATTCCAGAAGTATTCTGGTACATAAGTATGGGGGGGAGCGCAATATTATTGACTTACGCAATTTACAGACGCGACCCTGTATTTATCATGGGACAATGTACAGGTCTTTTCATTTATATTCGCAACATCATGCTGGTTTACAAGAAAAAGAGATTGCTGGCTACGGCAACTGGAGAGGAAGGACTGGACAAATATTCTGCAAATTCAAAAACTTTTTAATGGTTGGTCAAAACAGTTATTCTGAATGGATAATAAATATGGATTACGGAGAACTTCCATATTAAAGTAGATTATGAGTGTTGCCCTTGAACTTAGTTCGGTATCTAATTTGTATATAATTATGCGGTGTAGAGACAGGTTTTAAACCTGTCTCTGCTTGGTTTCAATGATTTATAACTGAATAATTTTTAGTATTTTTCAATATATTAAGTGAAAAAATATTTTTTCGCTTTTATTATAGTATTTTTAGCTTCGTCGTGTAATTACATAGAAGAGCGTTCCACTCCGCACGTCAAAACACCTTATTCCTTCCAGAATATGGATATAGCTACCATAGCAATATTGCCGTTCAAGAATAAAACAGAGAAAAAGGACGTGGAAGATATTTTACGAAGATGTTTCTTTTCAAATCTCAGTTTGAAGGGTTATGAAGTACTTAAACTCGAAGAAGTTGACGAACGGCTCAATCTGGCTGGGATTAATGCGAATAATCTGGATAGCGAGGATGTGTACAAGGTTGGCAGAATAGTTAAGGCGGATGCCATTGTTTACGGCGTTGTTACAAAGTGCTGTAAAAATTTTTATGGTATATATTCCCAGGTAGTACTCGGTGCAGAAATTAAGATAATAGAGGTGAGGAATTCCATGGTAATCTGGCAGGCTGATCATACAGAAAAAACACACAGCGATGCTATACCTGTATCGCCGTTTAGCATTCCGGAAGCGGTTGTTGATAGTTCAATGAATGTAAGAGAAAAGGTAATTGCAGATACTGCGGACAGGTTAGTAAAAAAGTTCATTGTTTCTATTCCAGGAAAAAGTTTTAGTTCTCCAATCAGCGCCAGTGTAATTTCAATCAAACAAGGGAAGGTGTACTATAGAATACAGACTGATGATACATTATCTAGTATATCTTTAAAATTCTATGATGACGTTTTAAAGGCTGATGAAATCAGAAGAGTAAACAGCGGTATGTATGAAGAAACATTAACGGCAGGACAGGAAATGATTATCCCTGATATACCAATTGTTGAGAACATTGAAGATGTGAAACAGATAGATAAGACAAAATATAAGAGGGCAGTGTACCGTGTAAAATGGGGTGATAGCCTTTATAATGTTGCGTCAAAGATATTCAATGATGGAAAGAGATGGACGGTAATTTACGATGCCAACAGGCATGAAATAAAAGATGTAAAAGACCTTCCGGTTGGTCAGGTATTGATAATACCGCTAGTCATACCAGTATCCGATTCATTTAAAAAGGCGGGTTAAGAGTGAAATTTATATTTTACAATTATCGAATAAATGCCTTTCTGTGCGTTGATTTTTCACAAGTACTTTATCAAGAATATTCATAGGTATTTAAATCAGCCATTATGATGTCTTTATAAATTTCTTGATGGCTTCATACATTTCAGGTAATTTCTTAATTAATACCTGTATGCGCTTTTCTGTGTTGATGGGCTTGGCAGGAGAACCCCAAACAATGGAACCGGGCTCCAGGCTCTTATAAACGTTTGAGCCTCCGCCAATAACGCAGTTATCACCGATAAGAACGTGGTCGGTGATACCAACATCCTCAGCGATCATGACGTTTTTCCCTATCTTTGTGCTTCCCGCAATCTTGGCATAAGCGACGAGCATTGTATTATCTCCTATCAATACGTTGTGAGCAATATGAGAGTGATTATCTATCTTCACCCCGTTCCCGATAACCGTTTTATCAAGTGCAGAGCGGCAAATTGTTACCATGGATCCGATTTCAACATCATCTCCTATCTCAACAGTTCCTATCTGAGGGATTTTTTTGTGCCTGCCATTTATTTGAAGATAACCAAACCCATCGTCGCCAATAACGCTATTACAATGGATGACAGCACGCTTCCCGATTATGACATACTCTCTTATGGCAACATTGGCATAAATGGTGGAATCATCTCCAACACGGCTTTTCATACCAATAAACACGTTTGGATAAATTACAACATTATTTCCTATATTTACGTGGTCTTCTATAACCACATGCGCCCCGATGGATACCCCTTTTCCTATTATAGCTTCTTTGCTTATAACGGCTGTGGGATGTATTCCAGCGGGTCGGGAAAAATTTTCCTTCTGGAAATTTTCGATAAATCTGATAAATGCCAGAAACGGATTTTCAACTACTATCTGTGGTTTTTTAAGTTCGTGAATCTCCCTGTGTACGACTATCGCCGCGGCTTTAGAAACCAGTGCCTGCGGTATTAACGTATCGTTTTTAATAAATGTTATATCTCCTTCTTTTGCGGTCTCAATACTTGCGATGCCTGTAACGACAACGTCTCTGCTGCCTATGATTTTCCCGCCTGTTATGGCTTGAATTTGTTTTAGTGTATATTCCATTATGTACGTTTTTATTAATGAATTTTCAACATGGGAGCAAGATTTGGAAATATATTTTCAAAAACATCGTATCACAACCACAAATGGCTGTCAATTGTAGTTTGATGTTGACAACCTAGCTTATTAAAACAATAATATGTTTGAAGATTAAATTTGGTTTTAGAGGGTGTAAATTTATGTGTGGAATTGTCGGATATATCGGACAGAAAGAAGCCGTTAAAGTGCTTATTGATGGGCTTAAGAGGCTCGAATACCGCGGTTATGATTCGGCTGGTTTAGCGTTTATTAAAAACGGTGATTTGGGCTGTATAAAAGCAGTAGGTAAGATCGTTGAGCTTGAAAAAAAGCTCAACGGAAATATTACTCATACAAATATGGGAATTGCGCATACCAGATGGGCGACCCATGGCGCGCCTACCTTTGAAAACGCCCACCCTCATATTGATTGTAAAAGCGAAATTGCCGTGGTGCATAACGGTATTATTGAAAATTACGATTATTTAAAAACGAAATTGAAGCGAGAAGGGCATATCTTCAGGAGTGAAACTGATACAGAAGTGCTGGCGCATCTGATTGAAAAATATTTTCATGGCAACCTCGAAATGGCGGTTATGAATGCTTTGAAAGAGGTGGAAGGTACATACGGTATTGCGGTAATCTCCACGAGGGATAAGCAAAAGATTGTTGCGGCAAGGAAGGGTTCTCCCCTGGCAATAGGCATTGGAAACAAAGAATACTTTATTACTTCCGATGTCTCTGCCTCGCTTGAGCATACACGCGAAGTGGTATATCTGGATGATAATGAAATTGCCATACTAACTACAAATGGTTATGAGACTAAGACAATGGAAAATATTCCAACTTATAAAAAAGTAGAGGAAGTATTGTGGAATATAGACATGATTGAAAAGGGGGGTTATCCGCATTTTATGCTCAAGGAGATACATGAACAACCCCAGGCGTTAAGAAATGCCATGCGTGGAAGGGTGGATAGTTGCAGCTACTCTATAAGGCTTGGAGGATTAATCAGTCACGAAAAAGTATTAAGAGAGGCTAAGCGTATCGTAATTATCGCATGCGGTACATCCTGGCATGCAGGATTGGTTGGTGAATATATGTTAGAAGAAATGGCTCGTATACCGGTTGAGGTGGAATATGCCTCTGAATTCCGCTATCGTAACCCCGTGATTGAGGAAGGCACAATAGTAATTGCTATAAGTCAATCCGGAGAGACGGCGGATACGCTTGGCGCAATGCGAGAGGCGAAACAGAAGGGCGCAAAATTATTTTCGATATGCAACGTGGTTGGTAGTACCATTGCGAGGGAGGCAGATTTTGGAATTTATTTACACATCGGTCCTGAAATTGGGGTCGCTTCTACAAAGGCGTTTACGGCTCAAATAGCCGTTTTGTATCTGTTTACACTGCACATGATGAAACTGAAACACGCCGAGGTTCCAGTGAATTCCGATACGATAAATGCCGTACAATCTATACCTGATAAGATACAATCCATACTTGACAAGGAGAAGGAAATTGTTGAACTGGCTAAAATATACAAGGATAGCGAACACGCCCTTTATCTTGGGAGGGGATACAATTATCCCGTGGCGCTTGAAGGCGCATTGAAATTAAAAGAAATATCTTACGTCCATGCGGAGGGATATCCGGCCGCAGAGATGAAGCACGGTCCGATTGCCCTTATTAATAAAGATATGCCAGTGATCTTTATCGCTACGCAGGATAAGGTTTATGAAAAGATTATGAATAATATTGAAGAGGTAAAATCAAGGGGTGGAAGGGTCATTGCAATTGCGACTGAAGGTGATATGCAGATTGTGAAGAAGGTAAACCACGTGTTTTATATTCCAAAAACTTCCGATGTCCTGACGCCAATTCTTTCTGTAATTCCGCTTCAATTACTGGCGTACCATATGGCAGTAATGCGGGGTTGTGACGTTGATAAACCAAGAAACCTTGCAAAGAGCGTGACGGTTGAATAAGTTAGTACTTAAATGTAAGAAATTAAAAGTATGGGCAGGTTTTAAACCTGTCTCTACAATAACGGCATTGCACGGAACTGTCAAAAATTATGTTTTTTGTACAGCCCCGTTAAAAGGAGTATTAATTTATTCTTGAAAAATGTCCAATTTTAATAATTTTTAGAATCCCTGGAATATATCATTTCCTTATGAGTGGGACAAATCGGACAGGAATAATGGATTCCTTGATAACCTTTGAAGAAGGGTCTTTGGTGATTAACATCAGGTCTTGTACTTCATACACGCCGCCCACAGGAATAACCATGCGGCCGCCTGGTTTAAGCTGGTCTATAAGGGATTGAGGGATATGTTCTGCCGCTGCAGTAACTATAATTGCATCGTAAGGCGCATGTTCCTGCCATCCCTTATAACCATCACCGATTCTGTTTTTTACGTTATTATAGCCCATCGTTTTCAGTTGCTCGGCAGCCTCTTTACCCAAATTTTCAACAATCTCAATTGTATATATCTGTTTTGCCAGTAAGGATAAAATAGCAGCCTGATAGCCGGAACCTGTTCCTATCTCTAACACGACCTCATCCCCGTCTAACTTTAACAATTCCGTCATAAAAGCGACTATATATGGCTGTGAGATTGTCTGCCCGTAACCTATAGGCACGGGTTGATCATAGTAGCTATAGGAACGATTCCATTCAGGGATAAACAAGTGGCGCGGTATTGTTTCCATAACCTCTAACACCCTTTTATCAGTAATGCCGCGTGAAGCAATCTGTTCTTCGACCATCTGTTTCCTCTGATGCGCAAAGGCATCTTCGTTCATTATGGCATTCATATCGCCCATGGCTAAAACCCTGTCTTTGTTAGACGTCAACTGTATAACAAAAAAGATTACAATGGCAAAGCACAACCCCAGAAACACAAGAATGTTTGCATTCATAGAAATTATTTTCACGATAAAACTACAATTGAAACATCTTCTTTTTTGCATACTTTTCCGATTATATCAGTTGTTTCTAACCCCTTCGCTTTGAGTTTTAAACACAATGTTTCTGCTTTTTCATCTGGAACGGATATAAGTAAGCCTCCTGAAGTCTGCGCATCAAACAGTATATCTACCAACGCCTCTCTAACATCAGGGTCTATTCTTATAGTGTCTTTCAGGTATTTTTTACTCAGTTTTGATACCCACGGTATCAATCCCATTTTAGCATAGCGTTCGCAGCCATCGAATACAGGTACGCGTCCTGCAAAAAATTGTAATGTTACCTTACTGGCTTCTGCCATTTCATACGCATGACCCATAAGACCGAAACCAGTTATATCTGTACAGGAATTAACGCCTACTTCCAGCATTACTTCTGAGGCTGTTTTGTTTAACAAGACCATACTTCTGGTTATAAGTCCTGTATGTTCTTCAAGAACTTTGTTGGCTTTTGTTGCCGATATAACAAGGCCTGTACCAAGCGGCTTTGTTAATACCAGTACATCACCAGGACGGGCGCCTGCATTTGTTACAATCTTTTCCGGATGAATGACTCCAGTAACAGATAATCCATATTTGATTTCGTTGTCCTGCAAGGTATGCCCACCGACGATAACTGCACCTGCCTCTTTGACTTTATCTGCACCTCCCCTGAGTATTTCCACCAGGATGCTTCTGTCCAGCGTTTTTACAGGGTAACACAGTATATTCATCGCGGTGAGTGGCTTGCCTCCCATGGCATAGACATCGCTCAATGCGTTTGCTGCGGCTATCTGTCCGTAGTCATAAGGATTATTTACAACAGGTGTAAAGAAATCCAGCGTTTGAACCAGCGCCTGGTCTTTGCTGATTTTAAAGATGCCCGCATCTGCAAATGTCTTTGGACCTACTAATAAGCGCTCATCTGTAAAATCCGGTAAGTGGCTGACCACATACGCCATGTCTTCAACAGGGATTTTTCCTGCTCAACCGCCGCAAGCGGCGTAATCAATCAGTCGCTTTTTTCCAAACACCACAGGTATCACCCCCTTTTCTTTTTCTAAAAATGTATCTGTTCCATTTTATTGTTTCACTGGAACCACGAGGTGGACGTTTCTTTTGGATTATACTTGGCGTGACACTCGTCACAGCTATTCACCACCTTGAAAAATGCAGCGGTTACCCTAT
>MHYY01000008.1 GCA_001830285.1 Planctomycetes bacterium RIFCSPLOWO2_12_38_17
AATGAAGAAGGTCAGAGGTTTAGAAAGAGTGTAACGACCGCAAGGATTGAAGATCCGGATCTTATCAAGGAACTTATAGCACACAATGTAAAATTTTCTGCTACAACGCAGAATGGTGTAGGCCAATATCTATATTTGATATGGCTTATTCCGATGATATTTATTTTGATAATGATGACACGTGCGAGGCGTGGTTCACCAGGAACAGGCCTTATGTCAATTGGCAAAAGTAGAGCCAAACTTTATATAGATAAAGATACTGGTGTTACATTTGATGATGTCGCAGGAGTGGATGAAGCAAAAGAAGAATTAAAGGAGATTATAGACTATTTACAGAATCCACAAAAATATCAGAGATTGGGAGGAAAAATCCCAAAAGGAGTTTTGCTCGTTGGACCTACAGGTACCGGGAAGACTTTGCTGGCAAAGGCAGTTGCAGGGGAAGCGAGGGTTCCATTCTTCTCAATAAGTGGTTCGGGATTTGTTGAAATGTTTGTAGGGGTAGGGGCGGCACGTGTACGCGATTTGTTTGCACAGGCGCAGGAAAAGGCACCATGTATTATATTTATTGATGAGATTGATGCACTTGGGAAAGTAAGGGCAGCTGCGCCGATTTCCGGCGGTCATGAAGAACGCGAAAACACCTTAAATCAACTTCTTGTTGAAATGGATGGATTCGATACAAGGAAAGGGGTAATCCTTATGGCGGCAACTAATAGACCTGAGACATTAGACACTGCCCTGTTACGCCCCGGTAGGTTTGACAGACATATACTAGTGGATAGACCTGACATTAAAGGTCGAGAGGAGATATTAAAGGTGCATTGCAAGAATGTTAAACTTGGGAAAGATGTAAATATAAAAATCATTGCCGCCAGGACTCCTGGTTTTGTTGGTGCAGACTTAGCCAATGTGGTTAATGAAGCAGCTCTTCTTGCCGCCAGGTTTGGGAAAGATGCAGTTGGTATGGACAGTTTAGAAGAAGCTATAAATAGGGGAATTGCTGGTTTAGAAAAGAAAAAGAAGGTTATGAGCAAAAAAGAGCAGGAAATTATTGCATATCACGAATCAGGGCATGCCCTTGTTGCTGAGTCAGTCCCGGGCGCTGATAAAGTTCACAGAATTTCAATTATACCACGCGGGATTTCTGCTTTAGGTTATACATTGCAGTTACCAACAGAAGACCGTTACTTGTTAACGCGGTCAGAATTGCTTGATAGACTTGCCGTGCTTCTTGGTGGACGGGTCGCCGAAGAAGTTAAATTTAATGAGATTTCAACAGGAGCCCAGAATGATCTTGAGCGTGCGACAGATATTGCCTTAAGCATGGTAAGAGAATACGGTATGAGTGAAAAGATAGGGCCTATGACGTTTCAAAATGGGCGGAAACCTTTATTTATTGACTTAGGTTATCGTACAGGTAGGGAATTAAGCGAAGAGGTTTCAAGGGAGATTGATAGCGAGGTTAAAAAAATTATATTCGATACATACGAAAGGGTCAAAAAAATAATTTTAGAGAATAGAGATCGCCTGCAAAAGCTTGCAACCATTCTGTTAGAAAAAGAAGTTATTGAGGGTGAAGAGTTAAGGAAAATTATGTCAGAAAATACCCCTGGTCAAAAAAAGGAAGCTGCAAATTAGGATGTTATCTCAAAAAAGAATCCGAATCCAATCTTTGATCTGATAGTAATCTCGCCTGTACAATAAAAGTATCTTCCCGGCGGTAAATTTAATTTTCTCATACCTACGTTATCTGCAATTTTCATATATATATCTTCTTCTTTGTTTAAAATATATTTTTGAGATGGGTAAAACAGGATACTTCCCAAAGAACCTTTCTCGTCCACGCTGTAAAGTGTTTTACCTACTACCAGTGGATTATCTGTTTGAAAGTCAATAATTTTCAAATCGTTTGATTTTACTACAGTAGGAGAACCTTTAACAAAGAAGCGACGTTCTTTACTACTGGCTTCAGAATAATATTCGGCAGTGTTAATTTCTGTATAAATATCACTACCAACTACAAAAAGTCCACCCTTGGGTGGTATCTTCCATAATATAATTTCTCCGACTGATAAATCATTGTTTTCGTCAAGAGATAATGGTATATAAACAGGAACATATCCTTCTTTGTTAAAGGTAATTTTGATATTGCCAGGATTAAAACCGACAGAAAAGTTACCTGATGAGTCAGAAGTTGATGTTGATTTTGCTCCATTAGATATCACGACAATATTTGCAAGTGAAATTGGTTTTTCAAAACCATCTATAATTCTTCCCTGTATAATTCCAGTTTCAAATGCATAAAGACTTTTCACCACAAATAAAGCAATAATTAAGGGAATATAAAATATTTTCAACATTTAGGGTTTTCCTTTGTTTATATTATAAATTCCGTTTTAAATCCTATTTAAGTTTTATTATTTCTAACAGATAGCTGGTATAAATGTCAAATATTTTAATATGCTGTGATATCATTTTTACATTGCCAATATTTAGAAACTTTTCTTAAAAATAAATTGTTTAAATTTTATAAAAATACCATATTTAATAAAAGAATTTAGTTTATTCAATTGACAAATATTGCATTTATTTTATATACTAAATTTTGACTTATTAAATATTATTATACGTCATACTAGCATGGATTATGTATAAGAAGGGATGGAGATTTTATGAAGTTTAAGTTAGCTTTTTGTTTTTTAAGTTCACTCTTTACCTGTTTTTCTCAAGTTAGTAATTCATATGCCGGTGAAATCCTGGACGATGGTTTACTTTGGTTAACAAAGGATGAAATTAACGAGAAGTTCGGTAAGCCCACCTATTTATATTCAGAGGAAGAACCATATAGAAGATATGTATTTGTGTTACCAGAAAACGAAAATGCGCTCCGAGCAACTTTTTTATATGATGTTGTAATTCATAATTCTTATAATATTAAAAGAGAAACACATGATTTAGAATACAGATTTTATTATGGCGAAGATCTTTCAGAAAGTAAAAAAACATACCGTGTAAAAGAATATTCTATTAAATTTATGGATAGCCCTGTTGCACTGGGTAGAGTTGTTAATCTTGTTCCTGAATTTAAACCTGCTCACGAGTGTAAAAAAGTTTTCCAGGAACGCTTACTAAATTATCATAATATCAGGCTGATATTTGTGACTGAAAGAGTTAACGACTTATCAAAACACATAGGTTATTTGCATACAGACCATGATAAGGATATTAAAGACTGGTCTCTATCCTATAAGGTTATTCTTTGCGACGGTGAACCAGAAAATGTGACTGAAAACAGCATGGTAAAGGAAATTATTGTATTAGTAGACGGTGAGTATCGCATCGGAAAAACCGCGAATGTATTTGGTTCAAAATTAATTAAGAACCCTTTGCAATAAAATTTACCTCATTTACTAGATTTTTTAAAGCAGTAATGACTAATGTCAAAATCATTTTTCTTACTGCTTTTTTATTTCATTGTAATCTTAACTAAGGGGAGTCGTAATTGAAAGTTTGTTGTATTGGTTGTGGCTATGTAGGTCTTGTTGCCGGTACATGTCTGGCAGACATGGGTAATGACGTAATATGTGTTGATGTTGACAAGAATAAGATAAACAGCCTTAAAAAGGGGGTTATACCAATCTATGAACCTGGACTTAAAGACATGCTCGACAGGAATGCAAGGGAAAGAAGAATTACCTTCACAACAAATATAAAAGAAGGCGTCCAGAAATCTGAAGTGATTTTTATAGCTGTAGGTACCCCGCCTGATAGTAATAATTACGCAGATATCTCTGCTATTACATCAGTGGCAAAAAATATTGGTAGTTATATGAACGGATATAAAGTCATTGTTAATAAGAGTACTGTACCTGTTGGCACTCTGGATAAAATTGGTAAGATAATAAAATCATCTCAAAATAAGCCATATAAGTTTGACTTGGTATCCAATCCTGAATTTATGAGAGAAGGTGAGGCAATTAAAGATTTTACAAACCCTGATAGAATTATAATTGGCGTTAACAGCGAAAAGCCTAAACATATTATTACATCTATCTATAGCGGTATTTCAAGGACAGACAAGCCGATTATGTTTACAGACATTCGAAGCGCAGAATTGATTAAATATGCCAGTAATGCCATGCTTGCAACAAGAATTTCCTTTATGAATGAAATAGCGCAATTATGTGAAAAAGTAGGGGGGGACATCAAAACTATTGCAAAAGGTATTGGTTTAGATACTAGAATAGGACCCAGATTCCTGCAAGCGGGTATTGGATATGGGGGGTCATGTTTCCCCAAAGATGTTAAAGCGCTTATTCAAATCTTGAAATCGAATGGTGTAGAACCAAGAATAACAAAGGCGGTGGACGAGGTAAATGAACAGCAAAAAAGGTCTCTTCTTCTTAAGATTAAAAAATTAGTGCCTGAACTAAATGGTAAATGTGTTGCTATCTGGGGACTTGCATTTAAACCAAAGACAGACGATATGAGAGAAGCGCCATCTATAACAGTTATTCATCAATTACAAGACCTTGGGGCAAAAATCAGGGCATTCGACCCTGAGGCGCAGGAGAATGCTAAAAGGATTTTTAAGAATGTGGTATATTGCAAAGACCCATATTCTACGCTTAAAGGATGTGATGCACTGGTTATAGTAACTGAATGGAATGAGTTCAGAGACCTTGACCTCAAAAAAGTAAAAAAATTACTAAAACATCCCAATGTGATTGATGGTAGAAACATTTATGAACCGCAAGAAATGAAAGAAATTGGTTTTAATTATTTATGTGTTGGACGTCAAGGATAGTAATTTTTCTGTTGGTTCTGTTATGCGCAAACATTTTTACATTTCACAAGTCTGCACATCTTCAAAATATTTACACGGTATTCACACTCAATTGAAAGACGTGCATTATTCAATAGGTCGTCCAAATCAAAGTGTTTTCCAAGACCAAGCCTGTCTCTTAACGGAGAAATTAGTCTTTCTATAGTCGAAATCATCTTATTATTGCTGCCCACATAATTTAAAATAAAAATCTCCCCACCTTTTTTGCAAACCCTCTTTATTTCATTTAAGGCTCGTAATGGGTCTGTTACCACTGTAATTACATGAGAAGCAATTACTTTATCAAATACGTTATCAGGAAAGTTCATTGACGATGCGTCCATATTATACAAATTGATATTTGATAAACCATAATACTGTTTTTTAGCCTCTGCCTTATCGAGCATCTCCTGACTTATGTCTATTCCTGTTATATCCACCTCTTTGGGATATAAAGGCAGAGACAGTCCAGTTCCAACACCAACTTCCAGGATTTTTTCGTTGGGCTTAACATTCATCATATTGAAGGCAACATATCTTCCATGTTCAAGAATCTTTCCAAAGAAAGAGTCATAAGTATGGGCATAAAAAGAATACACCTTTTTGACACGTTCACTCATATGTTTAAGGTCAACAAATTATAATCACGCCTATAATAAT
>MHYY01000009.1 GCA_001830285.1 Planctomycetes bacterium RIFCSPLOWO2_12_38_17
AGATAAAAACAGACGATCGTACGGAAAACTTGTTCACAACGCCGCTGCATTCATCCAGGACCAAAAAATAGTTTCTATTCATCATAAATCTCTTCTGCCTACTTACGACGTCTTTGACGAATGTCGCCACTTTGAGCCAGCATATACAATTTCACCTGTAAAATTTAAAAACCATACACTGGGCATTTCCATATGTGAAGATATATGGAATGATGAAGAATTCTGGACACGCCCTTTATATGAGATGAACCCAATAGAGAAGCTGGTATCTAATGGGGCAAATTTAATCATAAATATATCTTCTTCTCCGTTTACTGTAGAAAAGCATGAAAAAATCCGATTACGTATGCTCATCCATGGTGCTAAAAAGTACAACATTCCATTTATTTATGTTAACCAGGTAGGAGGAAACGATGAATTAGTGTTTGATGGGAATAGTAGTGTAATAAGCGCAGAAGGAAAACTTATTGCGCAGGCAGCTACTTTCGAAGAAGACCTTGTAGTGGTTGACATTGAAAATCCGTTAGTACAAACCGAACATAAAATTTATACCCCCATTGAAACAATTCATAAGGCTCTTGTCTTGGGACTTAAAGATTACGTAAGAAAGTGTGGTTTTAAAAAAGTGGTTATGGGACTCAGCGGTGGGATAGATTCTGCAGTTACACCCGCATTAGCCGTAGATGCGCTTGGTAGTGATAATGTCATAGGTGTACTTATGCCGTCTAAGTTCTCCTCAAAGGGTAGTATTGATGATGCAGTAAAACTCTCACAAAATCTTGGGATTGTATATAAAACTATACCAATTAATGATATTTTTGAAACTTACCAGCATACTTTAAAAACAGAATTTAATGGGCTACCGTTTGATATTACTGAGGAAAATCTTCAGGCGCGTATAAGAGGCAACATCCTCATGGCAATTTCTAATAAATACAAATATCTCGTCTTGACGACCGGAAACAAATCAGAATTAGCCGTAGGTTACTGCACCCTTTATGGAGATATGAGCGGGGGGCTTGCTTTAATTTCAGATGTCCCAAAGACAACTGTATACGAACTCGCAAGATATATAAATCGTGGAAAAGAAATTATTCCGCAGAATTCAATTAATAAACCTCCTTCCGCAGAGCTAAAACCCAATCAATTTGATCAAGATTCACTTCCGCCGTATGACATCCTCGATGGCATACTAAAGGCTTATATTGAAGAAGCCAGAAGTATTGAAGAAATTATAAATATGGGTTTCGAAGAAAAGACTGTACGTGAAATTGTTACAAAGGTAAATAGGAATGAATATAAGAGGCGTCAGGCGGCACCGGGAATCAAGGTAACATCAAAGGCTTTTGGTTCTGGCAGACGAATGCCAATAGCACATAATTTTATGTGTTAGCAGTTCACATTCTTATAATATTTGTTTGTAATGGATGAATCAAGTAACCATACATATATAAACGCCTATTTACAAAATTTAATCAAAAACAAATTTTTATTTCTTCCAATATCTGAAAATTATCAAAATAGAAATAATTAAAAATTCCGTTTCTTTTTTTTATCATTGTGGATAATGAAATCTATCTCCCTTTTTAAGAAATCAATCTTAAAAACTTCTACTTTTACAACTGCGCCAATCCTGTACATCTTCTTATGCCGAGTGCCAACAAGCGCCATATTTTTTTTGTCAATTCTGTATATATCATCCACTAATGTGCGGATATGAACTAGGCCCTCAAGAAAATATTTATTCAGCTGAACAAAAAAACCGTATTCCTGTATTCCGGTAATCACGCCATCAAAGATATCTCCGACTCTATTTTTAAAGAATCGGAGCATTTTCAATTTCATAATTTCACGCTCTGCATCTTCTGACCTGCGTTCTGTTATAGATGAGTGTTTTGCCCAATCTGGTAAACAATTTACCCACGATTCTTGCAACATAGGAGACGATAATTCACCTGAAAAATATTGGTCTAAAATCCTGTGTACAATCAGGTCTGGATACCGGCGGATGGGTGAAGTAAAGTGTGTGTAATGGTCCATTGCAAGCGCAAAGTGTCTGCCCTCTCCTGCCCAATATACTGCCTGTTTCATTGATTTTAATAATACTAAATTTACAGTGTATGCCTCTGGCTTTCCACGTAAACTATCTAACAGGTTTTGTAATTGTCTGTTTTTAAAGGGGTCTATTCTTTTATTTTCCAAAGTTCGCACAAAGTCTGCAAAATCCAACATATCCTCTTCATCAGGCTCAGGATGAATCCTATATAACAATGGCATTTTCTTTTCGTACATAAATGTTGCTACTATCTCATTTGCAAGCAACATAAACTCCTCTATTAATTTATGTGAAATATCCCTTTCAACCTTCTCAACTTTTTTAACAAAACCATTTTCATCCAATTTTAATGAAACCTCCGGAATGTCTAATTCTATAGCGCCTCGTTCCAAGCGATTTTTAAAAAGCAAATGAGCGAGGTGTGCCATATTCTTTAGCATTCCCCGTGCATCGTCTGATATATGTATGCTGGTTTTTTCATCATTGAGAATGTTAGTCGCTTGATTGTATGTTAATCGCTTATCAACATTAATTATAGAGTGTTTGATCTCGGAGCTAATAATATGTCCATGACCATTCAATGTCGCAAGAACACTTTTGGTAAGTCTGTTTTCACCCTCTTTCAAGCTACAAATATTGTTTGATAATACTTCAGGTAACATAGGAATAACTTTACCTGGTAAATAAACACTTGTGCTACGATACCGTGCCTCGTTATCAATAGTGGTATTCGGTTTCACATAGTATGAAACATCAGCTACATGTATGCCTAACTGCCAATGACCATGTTTGTCCTTCTCCAGTGACACAGCATCATCAAAATCCTTTGCGTCTTCAGGGTCAATAGTAATAATAAGCTTATTACGCAAATCCAGTCTATTCTGTATCTCTTCCTGAGAAACAACATGAGGAATATGTTTTGTTTCATTCATTACCTTGTGGTTAAATATATGCGGCAATCTGAATTGATAAATAATAGAATTAATGTCAACTTTATGGTCACCATCCTTCCCTAAAACCTCAGTAATTTCGCCTTCTGGATTAAGGTGTCTTGATGGCCATGTTGTAATCCGGGCAACCACCTTGTCGCCGGGTTTTGCATCCTTAGAATCCTCTTTTGCAATATAAATGTCTTTAAATAATCTGGGGTTATCTGGAGCGACAAACTGTAGTCGCTTTGTTTTTTCAAATGTACCAACTACAAACTCATTAATATGTCTCAGTACATTAACAATCTGACCTGAAGTCCCTCTTTTATTTTCAAAACGTCTTTTTGGTATCTGAACTTTTGCCGGAAGGCGTACAACTACAAGGTCTCCATGCATGGCAGAACCCATATCTTCTTCATTAATGTAAACATCTTCACCACCATCTTCTTTAACAGGGACAACAAACCCAAATCCTCTGGGGTTACATTCAAGCGTACCTATCATTAAGTTGACGTTTTTTGGATAGGCATATTGCTTTTGTTTAATTTTTACAATCTCACCGGCAAATTCCATATTATATAGAAGATCACAAAACTGTTTGTATTCTGCATCACTAATATGAAAATGCTCTGCCAGTTCTGCGGCAGTCATAGGACTGTATTTTTTACTTTGAATAAATTGAATGATAATATCAGTGGATAACATTTAATTTAGATGTATTTTAAGCCAGTTACGATTTGTGTCTAAATCTGAGATTTGCTGTATTATGAATAACAAACCCAAAATATAATTAATCTGAAACATTTTTAATGCACTACTTTTTATATAACTTACGGTCAAATATCTTTATGTATTCAGTACAGGAACTATTTATATCTTTATTTTCTGATATCGCCTTAGTCGCAGCCTGTATCTTTGCATCCAGATTATCCAAATAGTGAAGTGCAATTGCTTCTAACGTGCCTGGTTTTACAGGTGAACCCCATTCGTGTTCACCGTGATGACTAAGTATCATATGAAAAAGCACATTAAGTAGTTCGTGCGGGAAACCTGTTATTCTTTGTGCTTTTTCATTAACCATAAGAACACCAGAAATAAGATGTCCGGTTAAATACCCCTCATCTGTATATTGAAAACTACGTTCATATGATAGCTCTCGTGTTTTACCAATGTCATGAAGGATGACGCCTGTAATTAATAAATCTCTTCTTATTGCAGGGTAAAGTTTTGAAAAACTATCCGCCAATTTAGCAACTGAAAGGGCGTGTTCCAGTAAACCTCCAAGAAAAGCATGATGATATTGCGTGGCAGCGGGTGCTGTAGAAAAGGTTTTACAAAAAGATTCATCAGAAAAAAAGGCGTTCAATAATAAAGTGAGATTAGGGTCTTTGATTGTTTTAATTATCTGTCTGAGTTCATTCATCATTTCCGTAATATCTTTTTCTGTATGTGGAATGAACTCATTTAATGGTACCTGCGCATCCCGAACAGGATAGATTTCATTTAGCCGGATTTGAAGGGTATTATTGAAGGTTTCAACGATACCCTTTATTTTTATGAAGGTATCCTTTTGGAAGCTGTCACAGATTTGAGAAGTTGCATCCCATTTTCTTGCCTCAATAAAGCCCGATTTATCAGCAAGCTGAAGATTGAGATACGGTTTCTTTTCCTTTGTTTCCTTCACTTCTTTTTTCAGTACAAGAAATACATCATCTACAATTTCACCATTTTTCAAGCTGGATATATATTTCCTTGGCATGTTTAATAATAGTCTATAAGAAAGATTTAATACAAAGAATTTTTTTGAATTTATGCAAGTAATAGTTATGAGTGGAATATATTTAAAGCAATCAAAAAACCTTCTTTTAGAATAATTATAATTTACCCCAAAAAGAATTCACTTTTAATGAATACAACTCTTTCGTTAGCATGCTGTATTCTAATTGGAATCAATTCGCGTATATTACCAAACAACTGAGTTGACCGTTGTTCGTCTATAATACACATGTATGCATCAACAGCTTTATTACAGTAATCTATCTGTTCATCTTCAAATAACAATGCTAGTTCTTCATAAAGATTGCCAATACGAAATTGGGCGTTAACAGGCGTTATTCCTTCAAATTTTTCTATTATTTCTCGGAATTTCATTATTGCCATGTCATAATATATTTTTGTTCCTTCATCATCACCTATATCATGTAATGCAAGTCCTACGTAATGGTAAGCCTCTGCAACTGCATAAGTATGTTCCTGCGCCTCTTCTTTATATCCTTCTTTTAACTCCTCCAATATATTTTTGTATCTTCGCTCCATAGCCTCGACAAAACTAATACTCAGCGGAAGGTCAGCATCTTCCAATTCATTTTGACTTTCCACCCTTACCTGTGGAAGAAGTAAATTTGATATGCCTTCCAAGCTTAATTCATTAACATAGTATAGTTCTCCTATAGATTGAAATCTCTCATGTATTTTTCTATATTTAATTATACTATTTATATCCTCTTCACTAATTTTAAATTCTTTGTTTAAAAATTTAGATAACTCCAGGTTGTTTGCCTGATTCAGCTTTTTATATAACCATAACAACTTAATCAATATGGCTAATTTGTAAGAGGGTTTTTCGCCATGTAGCACAGTTCTTCTGAAAAAGATGAGCCAAGGCTCCTTACTCGAAAGATCAAAACGTTTTTCGTTGTTATAGAAAACCTCCAGGGCAATTCCAAGCTTGTATCTTTTCCAATCTATTGATTCTTTATCACCAAATTCTTTGAATCTTCTATCAATTCGATTAAAATATTCTCCCAATATATTTCTCATTTGAATTGAATTTACCTTACGATATAACTTCAATTCATGCGGACTGTATTTTAATGCCTCTTTATAATAGGTAATGGCTTTTTCATGTTCTCGGTTATGATAATATTTATCACCTAGATACTCATAAAATCTTTTAATCATATTTTTAGATCTGAGTCCTGCATTGTCTTCCTTATCGAGGTAGCAAACCTTTTCAAAATGTTTTATTACTACCTCAGGTATCAGAATAGGCTTGTTTGTGAGTGCATCTAGGCCTTCATAGTATTCATATATTGAGTCACACCTCTTTGATAAGTCATTACTCTGTTTCCCGCATATCTTTATTCTTTGTAAGCATTCTTTGGCATCTCGAAACATACCAAATTCAGCATATGCTCTACTTAACTGAAGAAGTAACTCACCTCTTTTCCTGCCATTCTCGCCATTTTTCTTATTATATAACTTTAAGTACTCTTTAATAACTGTTGTATAAATAATAGGAATGATTTCCAGGTTGTTATCTGCGATACGTATAACATGCACTGTTATATCTCCCGTTTGGTGGTCAACTTCTATCCCTGGAACTTCTTCACCATCTTGAAATTTTATCCATGGATTTTTCTTTATAACACTGGCAGTGAAAACCATATCGCAATCCTTAGCTAAATCCCTTGAAGTCCAAACCGTATTCCATGGTACTTCACCCTTGTTTTCAGCACCTGGTTTAACTATTTTGAAACACCTTAAAATATCTATTTCGTTTTTTTTAAAAAGTTCCCAATTACTTAGACTTCCCGATAATCTTTCATCTAGCGCTACCTCCATTGGCAATATCCTGAGACTCATTTCTCCGCCCAATTTTTCTATAATAATTGCACTCAATATTGCTTCGGGAATACCTCCAACCCCTATAATCAGATCAACCTCACCTCTTATAATTGCAAATGTGGGGGTTAAATCGTCATCCTTAACTAGTATTATCTGAACACTTAAACTGATAAGCGTATTAATAAGTTTCTTGTGTCTTGGCCTGTCAAGAACAACGACTTTCATCTTTTTTATTTCATCACATAGGTTTTGTTCGGTAATTTCTTTACCATTGTTCTTCAGTGCATGTACGGACATGAGTCTTAGATTTCTAGTAATACCGTTAGTTACTTTAACACCGGCACCTTTATATTTATTTCCCACAATTGTCTTGACACCATACATATCGGGAGAATTAAATAGACCACCCCTCTCACTATAACCAACCGCAAAGATTGCGCCACCCTTAGATTCGGGATTAACAATACACTGATCATTTTCAAATGCACTAATTACAATATCAGCTTCATTATCCTGATGCCCTGTTGCTGAACCGAATTTTTCCCCGATGTAAAGCATTGGCATGCCTTTTCGTTCGCCTTCAGCGTTTACTACATATGCCTTCCACCAATTAAAGCTATTAAAAATATGTCTTAACCACCAAACCGCCATTCCTCTTGTGCGAAATATATTGAAACCCTCACCATTGGTACTAAAATATCTCAACGACCGGGCGGCAACAATCCCAACCGGGTGTCTTAACTCATTTCTTTTCGTTAACTGAAGACCTTTTCCAGAAGTTTTCAGATTGTATTCTTCAGGAATATAAGCCTCAACAATATGAGGGTCATCTATTTTTTTGAAATCAACACTTTCGTCCTTTATAAAGACGATATTGTTCTTTGACCACTTAACATTCATAAACAGGCAAGAAGGACAAACAAGATGTTAAAAAACACCTAAGTAAATATATCTTACAAGTAAAAATACTGTAAATTAGAACAACTATTAATAAGATTAGAATATTACTTTCTATAATTTAAGCTATATTTTTACATTTGGATAATTACTTCTTGGAAAAATTTTCATAATCTTGACTAGTATATTGTAGACTATTATCAGATATTCTATTTAAGGTTAATTCCAGCGATTTTTCTTATATCTTCATTCATCCTAATGACAGCCTCTCGTGTAGCTTCTTTCCAAGCCTCCATATCGTATTTTTCCTTCCATGGAGATATATTGTAAGCATATAGTAAAGAACGGGATGCATTTATAATAGCACCAAGACCGTCTGGATTAAAACAGTATTTTAAATTATCAATACTTGCACCCTGAGTGCCATAACCTGGTACAAGGAAGTATGCTGCAGGCATGATCTTCCTTAATATTGTGATTTCATTTGAAAATGTAGCGCCAACAACAGCACCTATTGCACTATATCCATTTTTACCAACCAAATCTTTTCCCCATTCATTTGTCTTTTCAGCAATAATTTCATAAAGTTTCTTATCTCCAAATGTAAGATTTTGGAATTCGGCAGAAAGAGAATTTGAAGTTTTTACAAGAATAAATATGCCTTTATTGTGTTCTTTAGCTACTTGTATAAAAGGATACAAACCATCCGAGCCAAAAAATGGATTGACAGTTATAGCATCTACAAAAAAAGGGGCTTCAATAAAGTTGTCTATATGCACCTTGCCTATATGTGCATTTGCATATGCCTCGGCTGTACTGGGAATATCACCTCTTTTAACATCGCCAATTACAATCAATCCCTTCTGTTTGGCATATTTAATAGTCTCGGCATAAGCCCAAATACCCCACCAACCATACAACTCATAAAATGCAATCTGCGGTTTGATTATTCCAACTAAAGGTGCGATAAGATCAATAACTTCCCTGTTAAATTCAAGAATAATTCGTGCTGCATATTCGAGGGCATTTCTCTGAAAGGCTGAAAACTTTTGCTTAAATGTACCAGGGATAAGTTTAAAATATGGATCGAGTCCAACAACTACACAGCTACTTTTGCTACGAATTACAGAAATTAGCCTATCGGTAAAATTCTCCATGCTACTTTCAGATTGTCGCTAAATTATTTAAGGCTTGAAATATTATATTGATAAAAAATTCCTAAGTAGCTTTGGACCCTCTTCAGTTAAAAAAGATTCAGGATGGAACTGAACACCTTCAAGAGGATAAATCTTGTGACGAATACCCATTATTTCATCATAATCAGCCCTTGCAGTAATTTCAAGGCAATCTGGTAGTGTGTCTTCTTTGACTATAAGAGAATGATAACGCGTAGCAACAAATGGGTTAGAAAGACCTCTGTATATTGTTTTACTATCATGACTTATCATTGATGTTTTGCCGTGCATAAGTCTGCGTGCACGAACAACATCAGCGCCATATGTATAAGCAATACATTGATGGCCTAAGCAAACTCCAAGGATTGGTATCTTACCAGAAAAATATTTTACAATATCGTTGGAAATACCTGCTTCTTTTGGCGTACAGGGACCGGGTGATATGATAATATGGTCTGGCTTTTTTCTTTCAATTTCTTCAATGCTGACTTTATCGTTTCTGAATACCTCCATCTCTATATCAAAAGCACCTATCTGTTGCACTAAATTATATGTAAAAGAATCATAATTATCTATAACTACAACCATAATTAGTAATATTCCTCCGCTTTTAATAATAGCAAAATAAATTTTGAATATCAAAAAGATTTTAAATAGATGTTAATAATACTGTCAAAAATCATAATAATTGTTTATATGTATACTGATTAATTTTAATAGTCTTCCTGCTACAATTACTAATTTGCTTATCTCTGTTAAACTAAAAAAATTCAATATACTAACTTTAACTGTTGCCATTTTTTATTATGATAGTATTCTTTTATAATATGGCTTAAATAAAGTAGTTATATTAAAATTAATATAATCATCTTCATAATAAAAATAACTTGACAAGATTTGCTTTATCTGTTAATTTATTGACAGGGGTTGCTAGATAAATATGCAATATTAAAAAGTTTTAATTAATTATTTATAAAGTAGAGTGGATGTGCGTGTAAAAAGTGGGCAAACCCCACTTTTTTAGTTTATAGAACTCATACTTTAGCCGTATAACAATTGGCTTGAAATATAGTAAATTATGGATAAAGAAAGTTTATTACGTTTGGTAGACAGTTTGCACAGGGATAAAGAAATTACAAAAGATGTGGTGTTTCAAGGTATAGAGGCAGCATTAACTACGGCCGCTCGAAAACATTTTAAATCCCAGAGTGAAATTTCTATTCAAATTAACAGGAGTACAGGAGAAATAGTAGCAATGGAGGGAGAGCATAAAATCGATCCTTCCGAATTGGGCAGAATTACGGCACAAACTGCCAAACAAGTTATCATACAGAAAATACGGGAAGCTGAACGGGATGTTATTTACGAAGATTATGTCAGCAGAAAAAGTGCTATCGTTAGCGGAACGGTTCAAAGGTTTGAAGGCCAGACAATAATTGTCAACTTAGGTAAAACTGAAGGTGTATTAACTAAATCAGAACAAATTTCGGATGAACATTATAATACCGGAGAGCGAATCAGGGCAATTATCCTTGACGTTAAGAAAATAGGTACCCGTGTAAAAATATTACTATCACGTACCAACACTGATTTTGTCCGTAAACTTTTTGAGTTAGAAGTACCTGAGATCGCCGAAGGTACAATTGAAATTAAAGTAATAGCAAGAGAACCGGGCCACAGGACAAAGATTGCTGTATCTTCAAGTGACCTCAATGTTGATTGTGTCGGCGCATGCGTCGGTGTCCGTGGCGCCCGTATAAGAAATATTGTTGATGAATTAAATGGAGAAAAAATTGATATTATTAGATGGAGTGCTGAACCTGAACAATTATTACCAAATGCATTGAAACCCGCAGAAGTGTCCAGCATTATTCTGTCAGACAATAATAAAGCTGCAACCGTAGTTGTACCTGACGATCAGCTGTCATTGGCAATCGGTAAAAGAGGACAAAATGTCCGCCTTGCATCTCGTTTGACTGCATGGGACATTGATATAATAACTGAATCAGAACTTGAAGAACGCCAGAAAGCCGGTATGTTAGAAGCTACAGAGACTAATAAAGGCGCTTCTAATAACTTAGATTCAACTGAATTAGCAATTACTGAAATAAATAAAAAAACAGACACAACATAATTCTTTGTTAAGAAA
>MHYY01000010.1:0-8914 GCA_001830285.1 Planctomycetes bacterium RIFCSPLOWO2_12_38_17
CATAAATGAAATTTCTAAATCATGCAAAGTTCTTTTGAGTGATACAGCCATTTCTGCTAAAATAATTTATAAATATTACAAAGGACATATACTGAAAGGGCTTCTTGATTCTTTTCATGGACAATACCTGAAAAAAATCGGCATGGAAGATGATATAATTTTGTGTGCTAAGGCGGGAAGATTTGATATTATCCCCAGATATTCAAATGGCTTAATAAGTCTTTACTAAAAGGATTTTTAATATAATATAGTTTAATGCCGAAAAACCGAAACAGACTCTTTACCAGAGAAATATCTAATAGATTCGCTCAGAGCGAGAAGGCTATCTAATAAAGTAACTATTCTAATTAGGATGTTTAAAAACTCCTGAATATTTTAATACCATACATTTTGATTTAAGCGTAACAGACCCAAGAATAAGGAGCATACATGTTTGAAAATTTTAAAAAGATTAAGATGCCAAAGAAATTTTCAGCCTGGCATATTGTCATAGCTGTTGGATTCTTCATTTTACTGCAATTATATCTGCTGAATCCTGGAGTAAGAGACGTCTCCTATAGTGAATTCAAAAGGCTCGTCAGGGAAGGTACCGTTCTTGAATGCCACATCACAAACACAGTAATCCGAGGTAAACTGAGAGAGATTGAACGTGAAACAAGAAAAAACGTAGTCTTCATTACAGCACGTGTTGACGACCCTGACCTCGTAAAAGAACTTGAAT
The DNA here is from genome assembly GCA_001830285.1 of Planctomycetes bacterium RIFCSPLOWO2_12_38_17. GTDB lineage: Bacteria > Planctomycetota > Brocadiia > Brocadiales > Brocadiaceae > PLOWO2-12-38-17. Next base: position 722 of record MHYY01000010.1, read on the forward strand.
TTGTAGGTGTAAAATATTCGGGTAATTACGAAAGCCCATGGTTTAAGACCTTCTTTTTCACATGGGTGATGCCATTGCTAATTTTATTTATAATATGGCGATTCATTTTCAAGCGATTTGGTCCTGCAAGTAGTATCATGTCTTTTGGCAAAAGCAAAGGCAGGCTCTACGCGCAGGAAGACCTCAATATTACCTTTGACGACGTTGCGGGAATTGATGAGGCAAAGGAAGAATTACAGGAAATTATAGAGTTTCTAAAAACCCCCGAAAAGTTCCGTGCACTTGGTGGTAAAATACCAAAAGGCGTTTTGCTGCTAGGCGCCCCAGGAACAGGCAAAACACTCCTTGCAAAGGCGGTAGCCGGCGAGGCTGGAGTGCCTTTCTTCAATATGAGCGGTTCAGAATTTGTTGAGATGTTTGTTGGCGTGGGCGCCGCGCGCGTAAGGGATTTATTCAATCAAGCAGACCAGAAAGCCCCCTGCATTATATTTATAGACGAACTCGATGCACTAGGCAAGGCTCGTGGGGTAAATCCTATGGGCGGACACGATGAACGGGAACAGACGCTGAACCAATTGCTGGTAGAAATGGACGGATTTGATTCCAATAAAGGCGTAATTATAATGGGCGCTACCAACCGCCCTGAAATGTTAGACCCTGCCCTTTTGAGACCCGGCAGGTTTGATCGTCAGGTGGTTGTTGACCGGCCAGACCTCCACGGTCGCGAAGCAATTCTTAAGGTGCATGCAAAAGGGGTGAAACTGGAAAAGGACCTCGATTTGCACTCCGTTGCAGCCATGACTCCGGGATTTGTTGGCGCAGACCTCGCTAATCTTGTTAATGAAGCGGCGTTATTGGCTGCGAGACGAAACAAAAAGGCGGTAGGTATGCCTGAATTTGAAGAGGCAATTGACCGTATCATGGCTGGTCTTGAGAAGAAAAAGCGGTTAATGAACAAGAAGGAAAAGGAGATTGTGGCGCACCATGAATCAGGACATGCCCTTATCGCCTGTTCTGTACCACACGCAGACCCGGTTAGAAAAATCTCCATGATTCCCCGTGGAATTGGCGCTCTGGGTTATACCTTACAAAAACCAACTGAAGACAGGTATTTAATGACAAAGGCTGAATTACTGGACAGGATAGCCATACTGCTTGGGGGTAGAGTTTCGGAAGAAATTATTTTTAATGAAATATCAACGGGTGCCCAGAATGATTTAGAAAAAGCCACCGAAATCGCAAAAATGATGGTCAAGGAATATGGAATGAGCGAAAAGATGGGGCTTGTAACTTTTGAGCAGGGCGACAGACCGCTTTTCCTAGGCGGCGGATTTGCAGCTAAAAAAGAATACAGTGAAGAAACAGCCCGTGAAATAGACCTTGAAATAAAAAAGATTATTGATGAAACATTACAACGCGTTAGAAATATATTAACGGAAAAAAAGGAAATCCTGAAAGGTATGGCACATACACTGATGGAAAAAGAGGTTATTGAAGGCGCCGAATTGAAAAAACTCCTTGAAGAATTACACAAAACAAACGGAGGAAAAGGGCCGTGATAAGCGTTTTTATCAAAAAATACAAATATTGTGCTATTGGAGTTGTAATTGCCATTAATTGCGCCTTTATAAGCATATTTAAGCTAGAAGCTTTATATTACGGCTTACTAGTTCTGGCTTTTTGTTGTACCTTACAATTTGTAATAAGGAACAAAGAACCTGCCGAGACCATCGAAAAAAAGCCAAAACCGATTTCTGAAGAGTTGTTTTACAAAATTATAAATATCGTCCCTGAAACCGTATATGTCTCCATGTTTGATGGTTCGATAAAATACATCAGTGCCGGTATAGAAAAGCTGATAGGCTATAAGCCAGACGAAATTTGCAGCACAAGAAATTCCTTATTACAGCTTATACACCATGATGATAAAGAAAACGTGATGCAGCAAATACAAATGTTACAAAATGAAATTGAAGCAACAACAATAGAATACAGATTACTAAAAAAGGACGGGACTTACGTCTGGGTTTCAGACAATATTAATGCAATTAAAAATGAATGGGGTAATATAACTCATTATAACGGCATCCTAACAAATATTGATGAAAGGAAAGCTCATGATAAGAGCCTGCATACCCTTAATGCAAGAATACAGCAATTAAATGACACGGTTAACCAACATGCCGTGCGTGACAGCTTAACAAATATTTACAATAAACGATACTCACTTGTAATCCTACAGAACGAATTTAATAGGGCAAAGACACAAGGTAAGCCATTGTCGTGTATTCTGATGGATATTGACCATCTTGAGTCTATTAACAATTCATATGGATATTTCATTGGAGATCGTATCCTTATGGAAATATCCCAGTGCCTGCAAAGAAATACAAAATCAACAGATGTCGTTGCAAGGTTCGGCGATGATGAATTCCTTATCATACTGCCAGAAATTGATAGTGAAGAACTCAAGAAAATATCAAGTTCTCTAGCAAAAGAGGTTGAAAAATGCCTGATAAAAGACGAGGAAAAAAATATAAATATTAAATTCGGAACAACGTCAGGAATAAGCTCTGTTACACCAAAAACAAATAATATTACAAACCTTGTCGAGCAAGTAACTAAGTCGCTTCATGTTGCCAAGAAAGCTAAAGATGTACGTAAAAGAACCATCTGAAAAAGAATCAAAACAAGCTATGGATACGATGGACTTCTCTCTACATAAACGAGACGATAGTATTTTAACTGAGACTATTAATATCATCCCAGCAGAAGACGACGTATTCTTCCCACATCTGATACGTCCTTTAACTCTCTTCGGCGCTGGAATGGTAAAAGCAGTAAATGCGGCGGTTTCAAAAAATGAATTAATAGGCATTGTGTCGCTGAAATACAATGTTGAACAGCCAAAACACACTGACTTTTATGACATAGGGACTGCTATGAAAGTAATCCAAGTCGTTGAATCAACATCCGATTATATAAAAGTTCTCATTGAGGGTGTTGTAAGGATAAGAATAACCGAGTATATCCAGACAGAACCTTACTACAAGGCACGGGTAGAAGAACTCAGGGAATTTACAGAAAAATCAGAAACGATTGATGTGCTTGTTCAAAGTGTAAAAACGCTTTTTAAACTGAGCGCTATGTTAGGAAAGACGCTGCCAAAAAAAATCATTCCCATGATTGATAATATAAACAACCCTTCTATATTGGCTGACCTTGTAGCTATCTATTTAGAATTATCTATTGATGAAAAACAAAAACTATTAGAAATGGTTGATCCCCAAAAAAGGTTAAGGATTGTATTTCACCATTTAAATAAAGACGTGCAACTGCGGGAGGTACAGGGGAAAATAGATGAAGATGTAGCTAAAGAAATGTCTAAGGCACAACGCGAATACTTTCTAAGGGAGCAATTAAAGGCAATCCAGAAAGAGCTTGGAAAAGAAGACCCACACATCGAAGAAATTAATAAGCTGGAGGAAAGAATAAAAGAAGCAAAAATGCCAAAGGAGGTGGAAATTGTGGCAATAAAAGAATTAGATAGATTGCGAGATATTAATCCCGCATCGGCTGAATATCCGGTTTCCAGAACTTATCTTGAATACCTTATTAACATACCATGGAACAAGAAAACCACTGACAGACTGGATATTCATCAGGCAGAAAAAATACTTGATGAAGACCATTATGGGCTCGAAAAAGTTAAAGAGCGCATACTCGAATTCCTGTCCGTTCACAAATTGAAAGAAAAAATAAGAGGACCTATCCTTTGTTTTTGCGGTCCGCCTGGCACGGGCAAAACATCGCTGGGCAAATCAATCGCACGAGCGCTGGGCAGAAGGTTTATTCGTATTTCACTTGGAGGCATTCGTGACGAAGCAGAAATCAGAGGACACAGACGCACCTATGTAGGCGCCCTACCCGGACGTATTATGCAGGAAATCTGCAGAGCAGGATATAATAATCCTGTATTTATGCTGGATGAAATTGATAAAATAGGCGAGGATTTCAGGGGAGACCCTGCCTCTGCTCTTTTAGAAGTGCTGGACCCAGAGCAAAACTTCAGCTTTGTAGACCATTACCTGGATATTTCTTTTGACCTTTCAAACGTATTATTCATTACAACGGCAAATATCCTCGATACTGTCCATACCTCCCTGAAAGACCGTATGGAGGTTATATATCTATCTGGTTACAGCGAAGATGAGAAACTAAAAATAGCGCATAAATTTCTAATTCCAAAGCAGATTAAAGAAAACGGACTTGAACAACATATTATTACATTTCAGGACCAATCTATTTTCAAGGTAATCCGTGATTATACAAGAGAAGCTGGTTTAAGAAATCTTGAACGAGAAATTGCATCAATATGCAGAAAAGTAGCTAAAGAAATTGTCGCAGGCGCTCAAATTACAAAAGAAATTAGCCCTAACCTGGTCGAAAAATTTTTGGGACCGAGAAAGTATTTTTACCAGGTCGCTGATGAGGAGGATAGAATCGGAGTAGTAACAGGACTGGCATGGACTGAAACAGGCGGGGATATTATCTTTGTGGAAGCGTCACGCATGAAAGGCGAAAAGGAATTGACTCTCACTGGCCAACTGGGCAACGTTATGCAAGAGTCCGCTATTGCCGCACTAAGCTATATTAGAAGTAATGCAAAACGACTTGGTATTGATGAACATTTTTACGATACCTCTGAAATTCATATTCATGTACCCTCGGGTGCAATACCAAAAGACGGTCCTTCGGCTGGCATCACCATGTGTATTGCGCTTATATCACTTTTAACAGGCAGACAAGCCAGAAGGGAAGCAGCGCTTACCGGCGAAATCACGTTAACAGGAAATATGCTACCAATAGGTGGGATAAAAGAAAAGGTACTTGCAGCAATAAGGGCAGGTGTAAAAACAATCATCCTCCCGGCAAAAAACAAGGATGATTTTGAGGAAATAGATAAAGAAATACGCCAGAAAATCCAATGTATATATATTCAAAAAGTTGATGAAGCCATAAATCACGTATTAATTTAGAAGGAGAGGAAACACATGATAAGTATTAAAAATATCCTATGTCCAATTGATTACTCTGTATACTCAGAAAAAGCCCTTAAATATGCTATTGAGTTCGCAGAGAAATATAATGCAAAACTTTACCTGATGCATGTGCTTGATATTCGTATATACGATATCACCGATCCAGAGCTCTATAATGTCAACGTAATAGACAAAGAAACAATAAACAAATTAAGAGAAAGATTGCATAAATGCATAAGTGAGGATACCAGAAAAAATATAGAAGTTGAAACAATTGTTATAGAAGGTGTTCCTTTCGCCGAAATTATAAAGAAGGCGAGGGAATACAAGGTTGACCTGATTGTACTCGGGACACACGGTAGAACAGGTTTATCACATGCAATCATGGGCAGCGTGGCAGAAAAAGTTGTGCGGAAAGCTCCGTGTCCTGTGCTTACCATCAGGCATCCTGAACACGATTTTGTTATGCCTTAACACATAGCAAAGCTTGTCAGCTATTTAAACATACAAGAAACCAAAGTGAATGCCCTAACAAAACTTACATCCTATTGCTAAAATGTCATTTCCATAGAAGTGGGAATCTAGAAAATAAGCGAAGAGCGGAACCCTGTTTTTGCTGGAATAACAGCTTGCTATAGTCATCCCCACTATAACAATAAACATGTACATATCGTTGGAAAGTGACTATGAAAAGCTGTAATCCTTATATTTCTGTATCTTGATATTTATTTCCAAAGATTTAATTTAGATAGTTATGCCTAAATATACAATTATAGACCACACCGCTGATATTGGAATTGATGTATTTGGAGATACGTTACAGGATTTATTTTCCAATGCGGGTTTTGCCCTGTTTGATATTATAACAGACCTTTCAACTGTAGAATGTAAGGTTAAACATAGTCTAAATATTATAGGCGTAGATAAAGAACAACTGCTAGTCAATTGGTTAAGTGAACTGTTGTTTTTGCATGATGTAAAAAATCTGTTATTCAAAAACTTCTGTGTCAATCAACTTTCAGATTATCAACTAAATGCAGATGTCAGTGGTGAGGTTTTTGATGAAAAAAGGCACATAATCAAGACTGAAGTCAAGGCAGTTACATATCACAACCTGTCAATCATACAGAAAGACCAGCAATGGAAGACACGTATTATATTTGATTTGTAATTATTTTGCCACAAATCGGCATAAATGGACACAAATGAAAATAAAATACTATATAAGATTTATCCTTACAAAATCATTTGTTAAATTCGTGTTCATTCGTGGCTAATTTTTAAAAGGAATCTTTTATGGGAGATGACAAATATAAAATTCAAAAAATAGACGCATATCGCTGGCGTATTCCAAGAGAAGGCAAGATGCGCGTAGATGGCATCATTTATGCCGATGAGCATATGATGCAGGAGATTCAAAAAGACGAAAGTTTACAACAGGTAATCAATGTATCTTATCTTCCCGGAATCGTCAGTCACTCGCTGGGGATGCCCGACATTCATTGGGGGTATGGATTTCCTATTGGTGGCGTAGCTGCATTTGATATGGACGAAGGAATAGTATCCCCAGGCGGTGTTGGATATGATATTAACTGCGGTGTAAGATTGCTTAAAACTGGATTAAGAAGGATTGAAATTAGTAACAAGCTGGAGACACTAGTTAACACCCTGTTTGCGAACATACCGTCCGGCGTCGGCTCGCATCGTAAAGACCTGAAACTTTCGCAACAGGAGGCTAGGAACGTGCTTAAAAACGGCGCACAATGGGCGATTTCACAGGGTTACGGCAATAAAGAAGACCTTGAACACATTGAGGAAAAAGGTTGTATCTCTGGCGCAAACCCAGATGTTGTCTCAGATAAGGCAATACAGCGTGGACTGGCGCAATTAGGCACACTTGGTTCTGGAAACCATTTCGTTGAGGTTGGCTATGTATCCGAAGTTTATAATGAACAGGTTGCTCGTGTGCTCGGTCTTGAAAAAGATGGTATTACCATCGTCGTACACACAGGCTCAAGGGGATTGGGTTATCAGGTGTGCGATGACTTCATACGGGTTATGATCGACGCATCCCGGAAATACAACATTGAACTTCCCGATCGGCAGCTATGCTGTGCCCCTATTAATTCACCGGAAGGGAAAGAATATCTTGCTGCGATGGCCTGTGCTGCCAATTATGCCTTTGCCAACCGGCAGATGATTACCCATTGGGTTCGGGAATCATTTGAAAGGGCGTTGCATGTAAGCCCAAAGGAGTCCAGAATATCCACGGTGTACGATGTCTGTCATAATATCGCCAAATTTGAGGAGCATATTGTAGATGGCCAGAAAAAGCGGCTGTGTGTTCACCGTAAAGGCGCCACCCGCGCATTCCCACCGAATCATCCCGATACCCCGGATGTATACAAAGCAGTGGGACAACCCGTACTAATACCGGGAGACATGGGACGATGTTCATATGTGCTTGTAGGCACAGAAAAGGCTTATTCCGACACCTTTGGCAGCACGTGCCATGGGGCGGGGAGGGTCATGAGCAGAAATCAGGCGATGAAGATAGCTAAGGGACGAAGCATTGCCCAGGAACTGAAAGAAAAAGGGATACTCGTCCGCGCCGACAGCCGTGCCACACTTGACGAAGAACTACCTGAGGCATACAAGGACGTAACAGAAGTCGTGGACATCGTGGAACACGCCGGCATTAGCAAAAAAGTTGCTCAACTAAAGCCGATGTGTGTTATTAAAGGATAGTCTAATCCAAACAAGACGGACTGTAAAATGAAAAAAAACAACTGAGAGCGGCGGGAAAAAAGATAGGAGGATACCCATGCCAAAACGATTAGTTTTAGAATTCCCAGTCGAATTTCCGGAAGAAGGTGCGTTGAACAAAAAGGCCCTAAAAAATGGGAAAGAAGCCGTAGTCCTGGAGCTTTTAAGAGAATGCAAGATATCTCAGGGAAAGGCAGCTGAACTTTTGGAGATAGGCAGGCATGATCTTTTCGATTTGATGACAAAGCATGATATACCAATGGCAGATTTCCCTCCGGAGGAACTCAAGCGCCAACTAGAATATGCCGAAAAGAAAGGAAAGAGTTAGAGGAACTAATCGTTAGCGGCTTCCGGACAACACCAGTGCTTATTAATGAAACCCTCC
>MHYY01000010.1:8926-9039 GCA_001830285.1 Planctomycetes bacterium RIFCSPLOWO2_12_38_17
AATAAGCAGATAACAATCGGGATATGCTTTGGGGAAAGTTATAAAAATTGAAAAAGCAGGATTCCAGTGTGTAAGAATTGAAGGTGATCATTTTGTATATACAAAACAAGGAA
>MHYY01000011.1 GCA_001830285.1 Planctomycetes bacterium RIFCSPLOWO2_12_38_17
GGCGTAAGCAAGGCAACAACTCAATCTGTCGTAGTTTCTTCTGTTACCGTACTTGTATGGGATTATTTTATGACTTCTGTTTTAGTTCTTTAGGATATCCATGATTGAGGTTATTGATTTGTATAAAAGCTTTAATAGCCAGAATGTTTTGTGTGGAATTAATTTGAAGGTAGAACCTGGTCGGATAATGGCTTTGATTGGCGGAAGCGGCAATGGTAAGTCTGTGTTATTAAAACTCATAATAGGCTTGATTAGACCTGATCACGGCAAGGTGTTAATAGACAATCTCGATATTAGCAAGCTAAGAGGGAAGTCGCTGAAACAACTGAAGGAACGTTGCGGTATTGTTTTTCAGGGGGGTGCTCTTTTTGATTCGCTTACTGTATTTGGAAATGTAGCGTTTCCTCTTCGTGAAAAGACAAGGATGACGGAATCTGTAATTAGGGATAAAGTGTTAATGGAGTTAAAAAGAGTAGGTCTTTCAGGTTCAGAGAATAAGTACCCTGCCGAGATAAGCGGCGGTATGAAAAAAAGAGTAGCGCTTGCCAGATGTCTGGTTATGAATCCTGAGATTGTGCTTTTTGACGAACCCACGACAGGGCTTGATCCATTAATTGGCAAGGCTATACATATGTTAATCAGGGAATGCCAGAAAAATCTTAATTTCACAGCTATAATAGTTACACACGAGATTCCAGCAATTTTTTCTCTCGTTGACCGTGTTGCTATGTTGTACAACGGTAAAATTATTGCTTCAGATAAGCCAGGGGAGATAATTGCATCAAAAGACCCTGTAGTCCATCAGTTTATTAATGGAGAACTTGAAGGTCCTATTTCGATAAGATAAATTTATTCCTAATGGGTGGCAGGATATGAAAAAGTATGACGTAGAAATTGCCGTAGGTATTTTTGTTTTTTTTGGCATATTGTGCCTTGGTTTTATTTCTGTAAAGTTGGGTAAATTAGACCTGATAGGTAGCCATTACTATCCTGTTAAGGCCGTATTTAGTACAGTCAAGGGGCTTAGAAAGGATACGGTGGTGGAAATATCTGGTGTTGAAGTTGGTAAGGTATCCGATATTAAATTAATTGATTATCAGGCAGTTGTTAGTATGTTGATTAGGGACGACGTGGAATTACAAGATGATGCAATTGCCTCAATTCGTACAAAGGGTCTTATGGGGGAAAAGTATGTGGAGATCATGCCGGGCGGTTCAGACAAAATAATTCAACCCGGCGATACTTTACGTGAAACAGAACCCCCGATTGATTTAGAAAAGTTGATAGGAAATTTTGTTTTTGGGAAGGTAAAGGAATAAGTGATGAGATACAAAAGGGTATTTAATAATGTGATATTGGTTGTATGTCTAACGTCTTGTTTTTTTGTTTTTGGAAGTTCTATTTTATTTGCAGGTGATCCGGGAAAGCTTGTTATGGATACTATAGATAAAGGTTTGGTCGTACTTAAGGAACCTTCGCTGAAAGGCAATGATAAGGTTAATGAACGCAGGCAAAAATTATGGGAAACAATTTCTCATATTTTTAATTTTGAAGAAATGTCTAAAAGGGCGCTTGGTCAGCACTGGAAAAAACGCTCTGACGAGGAAAAGAAGGAATTTGTAGGACTGTTTACTAATATCCTTAAAGATGCTTATATAGGGAAAACCGACGCATACTCTGGAGAGAAGGTTATTCTTATGAAGGAAAGGGTAGATAAAGAATATGCCACAGTACAGACGAAATTTATATTGAATACAGGTTCAGAACTAGTTGTAGATTATAATATGCTTAATAATAGCGGGGAGTGGAAAATTTATGATGTAATTATTGAAGGGGTGAGTCTTGTTAATAATTATCGAAGTCAATTTAATAGTATCTTAATAAAATCCACTTACAACGAATTGGTTCAGAGGATTAAGGAGAAAAAGGCAAATGGGTAAATTTTCTGTGACGTTTTTTGTTTTGTTAATTACTGTTTGTTTTTACAAGGTGACTGTTTATGCTGAGTCTGCGCCAGTTCCTGAGCCGCAGGCAAAAGAAATAGCAGTTGAAGAAAAGGGTACCGCTGATTTGAATGTGCCTGAAAGCGAGAGTCAGGAACCCTTGAATGTAGAATTAGAAGTGAATTTTATTAATGATCCGCTACAGCCGTACAATCGTTCGATTTTTGTCTTTAACGATAAGCTGTATTATTATTTTATGAAACCGGTAAGTAATGGATACAAGACAGTGGTTCATGAGAAGGTGCGGTTAAGTATAAGAAATTTCCTTTCAAATATTAGAATGCCTGTTCGTTTTGTAAACTGTGTTCTGCAAGGGAAAATAGAAGGTGCGAGTACAGAGCTTGCGCGTTTTGTAATAAACAGTATTTTTGGATTGGGGGGGTTCTTTGATCCTGCAAGCAGTGCAGAGTTGAATTTGAAGAAATATAATGAGGATTTTGGGCAGACACTTGCTAAATGTGGAATTGGTGCCGGCCCTTATATTGAATGGCCTATAATCGGTCCGTGTAATGTTCGTGACACTGTAGGGTATGTCGGAGATATAGCCTTAAATCCAATTTCGCTCCTTTCCTTTTTTGCTGGTCAGATTACTAGTTTTGGGGTTAATGCAGTAGATTATACTAACGAGGTTTCTATAGATAAAGGTGATACGTACGAAAGCATAACAAAACCTGCAATAGACCCTTATATTGCCCTTCAGGACGCTTACACGCAGAATCGAATCAAAAATATAAAGGAATAAATATTATTAGCGATTTTCTGAGAGGCCGTAGTTTAAATTTTTACCAGTTCATTGTTTAAACAACAACAGTAGATGCTCAAAAGCAACATGCGGTGGGTAAGGTGAATAATAACAGTCTATCGCATTTTACCATGCGCACGCCTTCTTTTAATTAATAAACAGTTTTACGTTATAACACTTCATTTCCGGCTTCAATAAAAATTGAATTCACTGTTCTTTTCTGTTAAAATTTTTCAAGTTGCATTTGTTTAAATTTTGTTAATAGGTAGATATTGAATTAGAATGGAAGAACTTAATCGTAATAATTTTTTTAGCAGGGCAAGACTTAATGTGTTGCTATTTATAGCAACTTTTTTTACGACATATTATGTTGATGGCATATGGTATTCTGTTACTATAATGACGATTTTACTTGCTCATGAAATGGGGCATTTCTTCATGTGTCGCAAGTATGGCGTTGAGTCAACAATGCCTTATTTCCTGCCGTTACCATTTCCTCCTTTTGGTACTTTTGGTGCGGTAATAAAAATGAAGGGTCTTATACCGAACAAAAGGGCTTTGTTTGATATAGGTGCTACTGGTCCTCTAATGGGTCTTGTTTTTGCAATTCCAGCAATTTTTATTGGGTTGCATCTCTCAGATGTACATCCTGTCCCGACGGACGATTCTCAATATCTTGGACTTGGAGAACCAATTTTATTCTCTTTTATCTCAAAACTTGTAATCGGGCCATTACCCGAAGGAATGGATATTTATCTGCATCCAGTAGCATTCGCTGGCTGGGCTGGGTTATTCGTGACTGCCCTTAATCTACTGCCAATAGGACAACTCGACGGCGGACATATTATGTATGCGCTGCTGGGTAAAAAGAGCAATATTGTTTATAAAATAGGTATAATAATTTTCTGCGCGATTGCCATCTTTATGTATCCGGGCTGGATGGTTTTCGCCGTGCTTCTTTTAATCTTCGGTTTCAGACACCCTGCCCCAACAGACGAGATTACCGCACTCGACCCCAAACGAAAGATTTTAGGTATTATTCTGATAATCATATTTTTTGTATCATTTACACCCGTCCCTTTAAGATTCTGATTCACTAATCTATGAAGTCCAAAGTTGTTATTGCCATGAGCGGTGGAGTTGATAGCAGCGTTGCCGCGCACCTGCTCGTACAACAGGGTTTTGAGGTTATCGGTCTATTTATGCGTTTAGGAATTGATAAACTCGATTCGATAACCAAGACAAAGGTCTGTTGCAGTCTTGAAGATGCAAGTGATGCCAGAAACGTGGCAGATCAATTGGGTATTCAGTTTCACGTCTTGAACTTCAGGGATGCCTTCGACCGCATTATTGATGACTTTTGCAATGAATATCTAAATGGCAGAACGCCCAATCCATGTATTATTTGTAACCAGGATTTAAAGTTCGGAAGATTACTTGAGTTTGCACGCATGCTGAATGCCGAATTTGTTGCCACTGGGCATTATGCAAAGGTAGAAGAGATAAACGGAAGATATATTTTAAGGAAGGGTATTGACGTTCTTAAAGATCAGTCGTACGTATTGTTTTCATTGAATCAGGAACAATTGTCAAGGGCGATTTTTCCTTTGGGTAATCTAACAAAACATGATGTTCGAAAGATTGCTAGGGATTTAAATTTGAAAACAAAAGATAAACCAGAAAGTCAGGATATATGCTTTGTCCTGGATAATAATTACCATTCTATTTTGTATGAAAGATTTGGTGAACGCATAACTCCGGGGTTTATAAAGGATACCAGCGGAAATATTTTGGGGCAACATCCGGGTTCACCCTTTTTTACAATCGGACAGCGCAAGGGTCTTGGGATTGCGCTTGGTTCTCCGAGATATGTGGTTGACATAAATCCAAATGAAAATACAGTCGTAATTGGCACAAACGATGAACTAATGGAGGATGAGTTAATGGCATCAAGATTAAATTGGGTTTCTATTGATACGTTACATAATCCGTTAGAAGTGTGTGCGAAGATCAGGTATAACCATACGCCTGTGCCTGCAACCGTTTATCCTTACGGAATAGATAAAATCCGCGTTGTGTTCAAAGAACCGCAGAGGGCAATAACACCGGGGCAGGCAGTTGTCTTTTACGACAATGATGCCGTGGTTGGAGGGGGTTGGATTGAGAGAAAGGGCGATTAAATATTAAATTATAAAATGTAAAGCGAAAAACGCAAGATGCTTAATAGAGTTTATAGTGGATGTAAAAAAGAGATACTTCGCTTTTGGTTCAGTATAATAAACCGTCGTTTGTCATTCTGAGCCGTGCGAAGAATATTATTTAATGATTTGAAGCAAAAGAAAGGAGGTGCTTCGCTTACACTCAAGCATGACGGGTGAACAAGAGATGCTTCATTTCTTTCAGCATGATAAATACTGACTGCCAATCCCTGACCCCTGATCGCTACTTTACCACCTTCACAGTCACCTTTGTACTCAGACTCCCATCCCTGAATGTTACCACTACATTGCCTGTCTTGTTGTTTGCCGTTATCTTAAAACGTGCCTCACCATTTTCATCAGTAACCTGCATTTGGGGCGCGACACTTATTAATGAAGAATCGCTTACGCTTGCCCTTACCGTATCGCCTTCAACTTGACATCCATTCTCACCTGTCACAGTAACTATAACTGTATTGCTTTTATTTACCTTTAATATCAGTAAATCAGGTTCTGCTTCTATATCAGTTGCCTCATCGCAAATAATTGGAGTTGGCGTTGGTGTTGCCGTAGCTGTTGGCGTCGGTGTCGGCGTGTATGGTGTATATGTTACAATAATTGTATCCGCACTTGAATTACCTGCATTATCCGTGGCGGTTACTGTTATTGTATTATTTCCAACAGAAAGACTTATATTCGATATACTCCAATTTGTCATTCCGTTTGCTGTACCACCACTGCCAACCTTGTCGTTACTCCACGTTATACTGCTAAGCCCACTCGTTGCATCCATTGCGATTCCGCTAAGACTTATTGTACTACTTGTGGTTGTATAGGTATCATCCGACGTCGGGCTTGTTATTGCCACTATAGACTCAGTTGTATCCACTACAATGGAGTCTCTCTCCCCGCTCGACACATTGTCATATATATCCTTAAACCATGCATACACAGACTTACTGCCATCTCCACCGTCTAATTGGTATGGGACATCTTCGTTATAAATGGTTGTGGTTGTGATTTCTGTCCACCCCGAGTCAGATGCAGATGGTTTGAAGGGATTAGTTGAGCCATAATACCCTGTTACGCCCCATTCATCAGTTGCAGAGAGGTTCAGCGTTACAGAGGTCGTATTTGTGTACTCTGCCCCGCTGTTAATGCTTATTGAACCGGTGGGCGCAGTTGTGTCACTGGAAGAGAGATTACTGTCCAGCTTCGAGATAAAGACATCAAAATCACTACCATTGAAAGAGGTATCATATACCCCGCTCGTCGTCGGAAAGTCTGTAGAATCAGTATACCCCGTCACAAATACATACCCGCTTGTATCAAGGGCAATGGCACAACCCTCATCATGGTCAGACCCACCCAGGTACGTGGATGCCGGCAGGCTCGTTAATCCACCATTAAGCTTCGAGATAAAGACATCAAAATCACCACCATTGAAAGAGGTATTCCATGCCCCGCTCGTCGTCGGAAAGTCTGTAGAATCAGTATACCCCGTCACATATACATGCCCGCTTGTATCAAGTGTAATAAATTGACCATAATCATGACCAAACCCGCCCAGATACGTGGATGCCAGCAGGCTGCTTAATCCACCGTCCAGCTTCGAGATAAAGACATCCATACTACCATTTTGAGAGGTATCGTATGCCTCGCTCGTAGTAGGAAAGGCTGTTGAATAAGTATATCCCGTCACATATACATCCCCGCTTGTGTCGATGGCGAGAGAATAACTCCAATCATAACCAGACCCTCCTAGGTAGGTGGAGGCAAGCAGGCTCGTCAATCCGCTGTTCAGCTTCGAGATAAAGACATCACCATAATAACCAACATTAAAAGAGGTATCCCATGCCCCGCTCGTCGTCGGAAAGTCTGTAGAATCAGTATACCCCGTCACATATACGTTCCCGCTTATGTCGAGGGTAATGGCAGAACCATAGGCATTAGCATCTCCACCCAGATAGGTGGAGGCAAGCAGGCTTGTCAATCCGCTGTTCAGCTTCGAGATAAAGGCATCCATACTACCATTTTGAGAGGTATCGTATGCCCCGCTCGTCGTCGGAAAGTCTCTTGAATCGGTCTCCCCCGTCACATATACATGCCCGCTTGTATCAAAGGCAATGGCATAACCCTCATCATGATCAGACCCACCTAAGTACGTGGATGCCAGCAGGCTCGTTAATCCACTGTTTAGTTTCGAGACAAAGACATCATGAGAATCATTATGAGAGGTATCATATGCCCCGCTTGTCGTCGGAAAGTCTATTGAATCAGTATGTCCTGTCACATATACATTCCCGTTTATGTCGAGGGCGAGAGAAATACCCCCATCAAAATTAGACCCGCCCAGGTACGTGGATGCAAGCAGGCTGTTTAATCCACTATCCAGTTTCGAGACAAAGACATCATGAGAATCATTATGAGAGGTATCATATGCCCCACTCGTCGTCGGAAAGTCTGTTGAATCAGTATACCCCGTCACATATACATTCCCGCTTGTATCAAGGGTGAGAGAATGACCATGATCATGATTAGACCCGCCCAGGGACGTGGATGCCAGCAGGGGGTCAATGATGAGGGGTTTGGTGCGGTCGTAAGAGGCTACGGTGAAACCGTACTCGAATTTTTGATTTCGGACTTCGTCGTGAGCGCTCAGTCGAAGGATTGCGGATTTTTCTCTGTCATTCTGAGCCGAAGGCGAAGAATCTCGTTTCAAAACCAGAGACCCTTCATTGCACTCAGGGTGACACGTGGTGTCATTTTGTACTGCGGATTTTGGATTTGAAATGCTGTATTCAACATCTACCTCAACCCTCTTACCCTCAATCTCCTGATATGCTACGGGCTTCGTAAATTTCACAGTCCCAAGTTCCGTCTCTGCCTCAAGCTGTCCCTCTTCATTAACACTCAGTCCCTTAATCCCTTCTACATTTATTTTTATCGAATCAGGGCCTGCGCCGGGCTTCACACAAAACAATTTTTCTACATTATTTCCATAAGCCCTTAACTTCAGTTCTATACCGTCGTAGATTTCTCCAAGATTTACTGAGTCGTAGGTTGAAATATTTGTCTTCCATTTAGACGGGTCATTGCCCTTGAAATAATTAACCTTTGTTACAGATTTCTCCTCACCCTGTATTGTTATTGTCTTTGCTCCAACAAACTGCTCTTTCAGGGCAACCCCCAGAATTTCAGAATTAGGATTGCTGAATTCTGGATGCTGAATTGAATAATCATAATTTGGAGAGATAATTTTGGATATTGAATGACTGCATGAAATCAAGAAAAAGTCCAGCATTTCTGATGGTGATTGTATGCCGCTTCCTGCTATCCGCGGCCCATGACCCGCTTCCTCTACCCCTGATTCCCAATCTCTGACCCCTGCACCTTGCCCCTCGTCCCTTCCCGGCAACGCATACACAATCTCGCCTTCTTTAGTAACAAACACCGTCCCGCCGAATGTCTTTGCATAGAACTTTACCTGTCCATTCACCTGACCATTATTAGCAATAAAGGGCATCTGGAGTTTTGCTGTTTTTGTTATAAATTCCTGATTTGTTGGTTTTATTGCCGGTTCATTGGCGGTCAATACTGGTATGAGTAATAAGAGAAAAGCAATAAGTGATAAAACGCATAGATGGCTTTTGAAGGGGTTTAAAAGAATAAGCATTCTTATACCTCCTTTTTAACCACTGTGGTTAAAGAAAATATATTCACCACAAAGGTTACAAAGAGCACAGATAAAGCAGATTTTATAAAACTATAATAACCACAAAGAACTCAGAGAAGAAAATAAGTTGACTGATTTCTTCGCGTATTTAGAGTCCTTGGTGGTGAAAAGTAAACCATAAAAGACTCTAAGAATATACATATGAAATATTAAAACTGGGGTTTCAGTACAATATTTACGAATATTATACCTTATGTAAACAAAATTACGAATGAAAAGTATGGATTTATTCTCTGCGTTCCCTGGGGGTTTGTTTAATTTGTATGGTTGTTCTCAATTTGTGATTTCAAAAGGATACTTATACCATGCAACCCTGGGCTTCTTCTATGAGAAAAAGATGATGGAAATCTAAACGAACTTAAGAAATATTTTTAAAGGCTTATTTTTTTAAACCTCGTATCTTTTATAGACTGTTATATATCCGCGCTTAATATTTATTTGTTGTTATCAGGGCGTCACGGAGCACCTGTATTGTGTGTTTACACCTAACGGTTGAATCTTTGGTGGCAAGCAGGTCTTCTATTTGAAGTATGCATCCTGGACATCCCGTTGCTACGACCTCCGCCCCGCTCTTCTCAATAGCCTTTGCCTTGTACTCACCAATCTTCATGGAGAGGTCGTAGTGTAATAAATTAAAAACCCCGCCCCCGCCGCAACACCGTTCCGGCGTTTCCATCTCTTGAAATGTGGAAGAACGCTTCAAAATATCTCTGGGTTGTTTTGAAATATTTTGACCCCAGTGCAGATGACATGGGTCATGGTACGTGATCTTTGTGTTTAGAGGTTTTGTTTCGTATTTGAAATGTTTTTCAATGAATTCAGATACGTCATATATCTTCTGCGTGAATTTCAAGGAACGGGCGCCTAGTATTTGACGATAATCCCTTTTTAAAGTCCTCCCGCAGGTGGCACATGCGTTAACAATAAAATCAACCTTTGCATCTTCAAATACTTTAACATTTGTTTCAGCCAGTTTTAGCGCGGTTTTTACGTCCCCCAGCGACCTTGCGGGGATGCCGCAGCACAATTGTTTAGGAGGCACAATGACCTCAACGCCAAGGTGGTTCAATACCTCTATTACAGCGTCAGCAATATCCGTATAAACATAGTTTATAAGGCAGCCCGAGAAAAATCCTACCTTCATCTTTGGAGCGTTTATCTTTTTTGTGTTGCGATACTTTTTCAGCACCGTCTCTTTTGCAAGTGGTGGAACCCATCTACCATCCAGAAACATAAAAGGAAGATGTCTCATTGTGCCGTGTCGCTTTAAAGGGGTTAGTTTTTGAAAGGTATATGTAGTTTTCAGGAGTATATTAAAGAGCCACCTGCGGGTTAAGAAAAGCCTAAATATCATTCGAGGGACAAGCCATATTCCCAGATGATTTGACAGATCATCAAGCATGGTTTGGATGATTAAATCATAGTCCACACCCGAAGGGCAAATGCTTGAACATCGAAGGCATTTTTTGCATGAAAGCAGATAGTCTCTCAGTAAATCTGTATAGAAAATTTCGTTATTTCGCAGAGCCTCAGCAAGGCTGATACGCCCCCTGGCTACCATTGATTCATTGCCAGTTTCTATAAAGACGGGGCATATTGAACGACATTTACCACACTTCGCACATTTATTAATTTCTGTTTCAAGTGAGTTAGTAACCATGCTTATTTAGAATGTGTAAGTTTTAATTAAAACTGATAATTTGGCTTAAAAAATATAACGCAAATTTGCTATGATTTAAACAAATCTGTTGATATTATTAAAGCAAAGGAATAAGGTGTATGTCTATAATTAAAATTCTGCCTGTATCTCTAATCAACAAAATTGCGGCTGGCGAGGTGATTGAACGCCCTGCCTCCATAGTGAAAGAATTAGTTGAGAATGCCATAGACGCAAAGGCGTCCAAAATAGACGTATACCTGGAAGACGGAGGGCGGAAGTTAATCCGGGTTACTGATGACGGTATTGGGATGGACGCGGAAGACCTTGCGCTTGCATTTCAAAGTCATACAACCAGCAAACTTCAAAACGAAGACGACTTATTTGCAATAAATACATTGGGTTTCAGGGGTGAGGCTTTGCCCAGTATTGGCGCTGTTTCTCATGCCTGCATTATTTCGAGGTTAAGAGGAACTGCAAGCGGCGCCGAAATAAGGATAGATGGAGGTGCTGTGGGAAAAGTCAGGGAGAAAGGCGCACCTGAGGGAACGCAGGTTGAGGTTAGAGATCTATTTTTTAACATGCCTGTAAGAAAGAAATTCTTAAAGGCAATACCAACGGAGATGGCTCACATTGCAGAGGTTTTGACAAGATTTGCTCTTTGCTATCCATCAATTCATTTTACCCTCACGCATAATAACAGGGTAGTATTCAATCTGCCGCAGGTTCGGGACACAGCAGAACGAATTGCAACCTTTTTCGGAGAAGAGATGAGAAACCATCTGATTCCTGTGCTTCACAGGGAAGAATTATTTACGCTTACCGGTTTTATTGTTCCTCCATTTTTTGACAAGGCGAATGCGAGGATGATGTATATATTCCTGAACGGACGATATATTAAAGATAATGCAATATTTCGCGCTATAAACGAGTCTTACCACGGTAAATTAATGCATAAGAGGTATCCGATAGTATTCTTGTTCTTGCAGGTAAAGCCATCCGAGGTGGATGTGAACGTCCATCCGACAAAAATCGAGGTGCGCTTCAGGAATTCAAGCTTTATTTATAGTTCTGTTCTTACTGCGTTAAAAGAGGGTTTGAATAAATCAGAGGTAAAACCTGTCAACTTTAAAAACCCTGTTTCAATACCTGAAGGGAAAGTATCAGGTGCGGCGGGATTAGACTATATAAGAAAATCTTTATGGGAACAGTATTCTTCTGGAAAAGATACCGATAAGATACCGGCATCGGAAATTATAAAACCAGAAATGGAATTTACTCCTTTATCCGCATCGTTTGATACAGGTTCTTCTGCCCCAAACTTTCAGCATTCGGAATTAGAGACTTTACCTGGAATTGGTAATCAATACAGAGAACATGGGGCGTATTTTCAGGTTCACAATACTTTTATAATCGAGGAAATAAATGGAGGATTAAATATAATAGACCAGCATGCATTGCATGAAATAATATTGTATCATGAGATAGAAAGTAGTTTGCAGAAGGCCGAGAAATTAAGTCAGCGGTTGTTGATTCCTGAGCTTGTCGAATTGGGTCCTAAAGATTTCTTCTGTGTTATTAGCTTAAAGGAATATTTAGAATTATTGGGTATTGAATTAGAGGAGTTTGGACATCAAACAATTGTGATACGGTCATTCCCACAGATTCTTAAAAATATAAACATAAGGGAATTTATTGAAAGTTTGCTTGCAGAATTGGGGGATAACGAGGAGTATCTAAAAGATAAAGAAAAGATTTTAAATAAATTAATGAGCATAATGGCATGTAAGGGTGCTGTTAAGGCAGGACAGAAATTAGAATTAGAGGAGATAAAGGCACTTCTTGAGAAGAGAAATACAATGAAATTGTATACTAATAATTGCCCACATGGGAGGCCTACGACACTCTTTTTTTCACTCAATGAGTTACAAAAACAGTTCAAAAGAAAATGATGGCTGCAACAAATTTTAGTAATCCTATGTTTTTTTACAATGAGCGTTTATGTCTATGTAAGCATATAAAAATACCTTGACATTTATTTTCATGAGTGATAAGATTTTTAACAGTCTGATGTTACGGAATTTCAATTTTCCATTTAAATCCACTCTTAAAGGGGGACTAGCATAAGTCGCCGTAGGTAGCCTGATTTATTTTAGATTTAAGCTCATTGCCGGGCAGAATTAGAGAGTTTTGGGTAGACAGGTAAGTGTACGAACTGATTATAGAAACCGATTTTGCAGCCGCTCATAATTTACGGGAATATAAAGGGCAATGTGAAAAATTACACGGTCATAACTGGAAGGTTAAAATTGTGTTGAGAGCTGAAAAACTTGATAAATTGGGTATGGTTATGGATTTCAGAGACGCAAAGTCAATTATTGGGAAATTTGTAAACGATTTTGACCATAACTATTTGAACGACATTGAGGATTTTAAGATACTAAATCCAACAACAGAGAATATTTCCAAAATAATATATGACAGATTAAAAAATACCTTACCGTCGGGCGTGAGAATAGGTAGCGTTACAACATGGGAGTCTGATTCTTGTGGCGCAGTATATTATGAGTAAACGCTCTTTCATAATTGTAAAATAATGGCAGTAACATTGCAAATTGCTCTCGATTTTATTGACCTTCACAGGGCTATTAAGGTAGCTGAGGAGGCAGTTAATGCTGGTGCAGATTGGCTGGAGATAGGTACACCCCTGATTAAAAGCGAGGGAATGAATGCCATTCGCCAGTTCAGAAAGTTGTTTCCTAACATAACGCTGGTAGCTGATATGAAGACAATGGATGCTGGACGTGTGGAGGTTGAAATGGCAGCGAAGGCAGGTGCAGACATCGCTGTAGTGATGGGTGAGGCGTCTGATTCGACAATCAGGGAATGCATACAAGCAGGGAAGAATTATGGAATAAAAATTTGCGCAGACTTTATAAATAATGAAAAAATTGCTGACAGGCTTAAAGATATAGAAAAATTGGGAGTTGATTACCTTGCCGTTCATACTGCAATAGATGAGCAAATGAGCGGGAAGACGCCTTTTGACGTGTTAAAATTTGTTTGTGGTGAAGTAAAAATTCCAGTTGCAGTGGCAGGTGGTATAAATTCGGAGAATGTTGTAGATGCAGTGAATTCAGGTGCGAGCATTATAATTGTTGGTGGATTTATTACAAAAGCAGCAAACGTAAAAACCGCAGTAGAGAATATTAAAAATGCAATTAAAGAAAACCGAGCAGTATATACGCCATTGTTTAAAAGGGTAACAAATGAAAATATTCGGGAAACACTCTCTAAGGTATCAACTGCGAATATTTCTGATGCAGGACATCGTGCGAAGTGTATAGAGGGTTTGTATCCGATATATCAAAATATAAAATTAATAGGAACGGTTGTTACTGTAAGAACCTATCCGGGAGATTGGGCTAAACCAGTTGAGGCTATAGATACTGCAAAAGAAGGAAGTGTAATTGTAATTGATGCGGGAGGCACAGGTCCTGCAATATGGGGGGAACTTGCGACTCACAGTGCATTGCAAAAAAAGATAAGCGGGGTGGTGGTTAACGGAGCGATAAGGGATGTTGCTGAAATCAGAAAGTTGAATTTCCCTGCTTTTGCGAAAATTGTAATGCCAACGGCCGGTGAGCCAAAAGGGTTTGGCGAAATTAACGTTCCCATACAAATCTCCGGTGTTCAAATAAACCCCGGAGATTGGATTATAGGTGACGATGATGGTCTAATGGTGGTGCCTCAGGCAGAGGCTGATGTGTGGGTTAATTATGGTATGGATTGTCTGGAAAGAGAAAACAGAATCAGACACGAAATACTATCTGAAAAAAGTTCTTTAGGAAAAGTTATAGATGTGTTAAAATGGGAAAAGAGATAAGAATTTTCAGCATCATATTATGAGTATGAGGTAATATAACGTGAAATGCGAATCCTGTAATAAAAAACACGCTACAGTTCATTTAACAGAAATTGTTGGTAATGTTAAGAAAGAGCGTCATCTATGTGAAGAGTGCGCGCAGAGCATAAATACACATCTGACAAAAATCCCCTCACCTACAGAAATTCTAACAAGTTTGATCAATCAGGTCGCCCCGGAAATCGGCGAAATGTCAAAGATTGCGTGTCCTGTATGCGGGTTGTCTTACATTGAATTCCGTTCTCATGGTCGTCTTGGTTGTCCGATGGATTATACTGTATTTAGAAAAGGGTTACTCCCTTTATTAGAAAAGATGCATGGAAGCGTCCAGCATGTCGGGAAAGTGCCTTCTCGTGCTGGAAAAGAATTAATCAAAAAGAATGAATTAATGCAATTGCGAAATGAACTGAATAAGGCTGTTGAAAAAGAAGATTATGAAAAAGCGGCTGAATTAAGGGATAAGATATATGAATTATCAGGCGCAGATGATGAAAATTAATGACCTGAGAGATAATACGGGCGAATGGTTGAGAGGAACTGGACCAGAGTCAGATATTGTTATAAGTACTAGGATACGTCTTGCGAGGAATATTGCGCGTTATCCCTTTCTTTCAAGGGCAAATCTTAAGCAAAAGAAGGAACTTGAAGAATATATAAGTGAAAAAATAAAAGGATCGGGTATAACAAATGATTTGTGTTATGTTAGACTGTCAGAAACAAGTCCAGTAGACAGGCTTTTTCTTGTTGAGCGGCATCTAATTAGCAGAGAACATGCAGGCGGCGAAGGTGAAAGAGGCGTTGCCTTTGGTAAATCAGAAACTATAAGCCTGATGGTTAATGAAGAAGATCATTTGAGAATACAGGTAATTCATTCTGGATTTGAGCTGATGAAGGCATGGAAGGTAATTGACGATGTTGACAACAAGTTAGAGAAGAAAATAAGCTATGCCTATTCTTCGCGGTTTGGTTACTTGTCTGCCTGTCCTACCAATGTGGGCACAGGAATGAGGGCGTCGGTCATGTTGCATCTGCCTGCCCTTGGGATGACGCATCATATTGAAAAGGTATTCAACGCTGTTATGAAACTTGGACTGGTAGTCAGGGGTTTATATGGCGAGGGGACGCAGGTATCAGGCGACTTGTACCAGATTTCAAACCAGTTTACACTGGGTAAGTCAGAACAGGAAATAATTGAGATTATAGAAAGTGTGATTCCCAGAATTACAAATTATGAACGGATGGCCAGAAAGGCACTGATTTCAGAAAGCAAAGAACAGCTTGAAGACAGGATATGGCGTTCGTACGGTATGTTAAAGGTTGCCAGATTAATTTCTTCTGAAGAGGTTATGCATTTATTGTCGCAGGTTCGGATGGGGGTTAATCTGGGTATTATTAATGATATTGAGATGAAAACATTAAATGAGTTATTTATACTTACGCTGCCAGGTCATTTACAAAAAATAGAGGGGCGCGAACTTGATTCAGCACAAAGGAACATTATTCGTGCCTCGTATGTAAGAAAACGACTGGAGGGTATAAAAGGTTGAAAGGACAGGTGTAGTTATGTTTGACAGATTTACAGATCGTGCAAGAAAGGTCATGGCGTTAGCGCGCGAGGAGGCAAGGCGATTTAACCATGAATACATCGGTACTGAGCATATTTTACTGGGTCTGGTTAAGGAAGGCAGTGGTGTTGCCGCAAATGTTTTACAAAATTTAGATATCGAATTGAAAAAGATACGCATAGAGGTAGAAAAAATAGTACAGAGCGGTTCTGATTTGGTTTCGGTAGGACAATTGCCGTTTACTCCGCGAGTAAAAAAGGTTTTAGAATATTCAATGGAAGAGGCGCGGGCATTCGGTCACAATTATATTGGAACAGAGCATCTGTTGCTTGGATTGCTCAGAGAGCAGGAAGGCGTGGCAGCGCAGGTATTACTGAATCTGGGTGTAAAACTTGAGGATGTCCGTGAGGAAGTTATTGGACTTTTAGGGTCGGAAGCGAGTCATGGTAACGTTAATCAGGAAAAAGAGGAAAAGAGAGGAAAATCCAAGACGCCTGCGCTAGATTCTTTTGGCCGTGACCTTACTCAACAGGCGCGAGAAAGTGAACTTGATCCTGTGATTGGGCGGCAGGATGTGATTGAACGTGTTATTCAGGTATTAAGCAGAAGAACAAAGAATAATCCAGTATTATTGGGAGAGGCTGGGGTAGGTAAGACAGCCATTGTTGAAGGTCTTGCCCAGGCAGTAGTGCAAGGAAATATTCCTGAATTATTAAAAGACCGTAGGATTGTAGTGCTTGACCTTGCAATGATGGTGGCTGGCACAAAATACAGAGGCCAGTTTGAGGAGCGTATTAAGGCTGTGATGGCTGAGGTGAAAAGGGCAAAAAACGTTATTCTGTTTATAGATGAATTGCACACCCTTGTTGGCGCAGGGGGTGCAGAAGGGGCAATTGATGCATCTAATGTATTGAAGCCCGCGTTATCGCGTGGTGAGATTCAGTGTATCGGTGCTACCACACTGGATGAATACAGAAAGTACATTGAAAAAGACGGTGCGCTTGAAAGAAGATTTCAAACAATAGTTGTTGATCCGCCAACAAAGGAAGAAACTGTTGAGATATTAAAAGGCCTTCGCGGTAGATATGAGGCTCATCACAAGGTTCGAATCACAGACGAGGCGATAGCATGTGCAACAGAGCTATCGGTTCGCTATATTACGGGAAGGTATCTGCCAGACAAGGCAATTGACGTAATAGACGAGGCATGCGCGAGGGTGAGGTTAAAGGCTAATACACAGCCGCCAGATTTGAGGCACATAGAAGAAGAGATTAATAAACTGGAAAAGGATAAAGATGAGTCAGTAGCTATTCAGGATTTTGAGAGGGCAGCGAGGTTAAGAGACAAGGCAGATAAATTGAAAAAGAAAAAAGAGACAATTGAACGGGAATGGAAGGAAACACGAGCCGAGATAGAGGGATGCGTTAATGAAGAAGTCGTCTCTGAGGTCGTATCCAAGATGACTGGAATACCGGTAACGCGTATCCAGTCTGCTGAGGCGAAGAGACTGCTTCGTATGGAGGAAGAGCTCCATAAGATGATAATCAGTCAGGATGAAGCGGTAAAGGCAGTTTCAAAGGCAATACGTCGTTCTCGTGCCGGATTAAAGAATCCTAATCGTCCTGTAGCGTCTTTTATATTTGTAGGTCCATCGGGTGTCGGTAAGACGCACCTTGCAAGGTCTCTTGCAAAATTTATGTTTGGAGAAGAGGACGCACTTATACAAATAGACATGTCTGAATACATGGAAAAGCATAATATTTCAAGATTAATTGGCGCGCCTCCTGGTTATATTGGATACGAAGAGGGCGGTCAGCTAACCGAAAAGATTCGACGTCGTCCTTATGCAGTGGTTTTACTGGATGAAATAGAAAAGGCGCATCCTGATGTCTTTAATATGTTATTACAAATTATGGAAGATGGAAAGTTAACAGATAGTTTTGGCCGCCATGTTGATTTTCGTAATGTGGTCGTTATTATGACTTCTAATATCGGGGCTGATATTATTAAGCATCAGGCGGCACTTGGCTTCAGAAAGGTATCGGATGAACACACTTATGAAGTCATGAAAGAACAGCTGAAGAAAGAAGTGGAAAAACATTTCCGTCCGGAATTTTTGAACAGGGTGGATAATGTTATTGTCTTCAAACCTCTGGGTAGGGATGATTTGAAAAAGATTGTCGAAATTGAGATGAAAAACGTCAAGAAAAGGCTTGATGGCTACAATATAACTCTTACTATGAGCGACGAGGCATTGGAATTCCTTATAGATAAGGGATACGATCAACACTTCGGTGCGCGTCCTCTCAGAAGGGCAATAGAGAGTTATTTAGAAGACCCGCTTTCAGAAGAAGTGCTTCAGGGTAAGTTTGAGGGTAAAAAACATGTAAAGGCAAGGGTTCAAGACAATAAACTGATATTTGATGAAGTGGTTGAAAGTCCTGAACCTGCGCTTGTAAATGCTGAAGGTAGTGTTTAAATATAAAAAGTTAAACAAACAAAGGGGAGAGTAAAAACTCTTCCCTTTTTTTATTTTGCTGACAATTGTTCCTTGAATAGTGACCACTTAGGCTTGTCATTCTGAACGGAGTAACGCGGAGTGAAGAATCTCGTCTCTAAAACCATGTATCAAACTCTTCGCTATGCTCAGGATGACATACGATGTCACATTGGAATCTGGATTTCGGAATTTAAAAGGATAGTACATATTGTTTCGTACTTCGTACATCGTACTTCATACATTTTGTATCGTGTAGCGTGAATTATATATCATGCATTTTTTGTTAAA
Organism: Planctomycetes bacterium RIFCSPLOWO2_12_38_17; assembly: GCA_001830285.1. Lineage (GTDB taxonomy): Bacteria > Planctomycetota > Brocadiia > Brocadiales > Brocadiaceae > PLOWO2-12-38-17. The sequence continues at coordinate 18,615 of MHYY01000011.1, forward strand.
GAAGTAAATACTGTTAAATATGGCGAGAACAGGCGTTATTTATGTTTGTCAAAGTTGCGGCTGGAAGAGTCTGAAATGGGTCGGACGGTGCGGCGGGTGCGGTGAATGGGATTCAACTGTAGAAGAAATCAGTACAGGCGCTGATTTGAGCAACAAATCAGTTGCCTTAAACCGAGGATTACCACAGCCGATAACAAGCGTAAAATCATTAGAGTGCCCCTGTATTGAAACAGGAATTAAGGAGTTCGATAGGATATTGGGTGGCGGGCTGATTGCGGGGTCTGCTGTATTAATCGGAGGAGCCCCTGGAATTGGTAAATCTACCCTCCTTTTACAGGTATGCCATTGCATAAGTGCGAAGGGTTACAAGACCCTTTATGTTACGGGTGAAGAATCAGCGGCTCAGACAAAGCTCAGGGCAGAAAGATTATCAATCCTTTCGGATAATTTGCTGGTTGTTGCAGAAACAAATTTAGATTTTATTCTTGAATATATACATAATACAAATCCAACGCTGGTTGTTATAGATTCAATTCAGACGGTTTATAAACCACAATTGGAGTCTTCCCCTGGAACAGTAGCGCAATTACGCCAGTGCGCAAATGAGTTAATATACACGGCAAAATCAACTGGTTCTGCTATTTTTCTTGTCGGGCATGTAACTAAAGATGGTATAATTGCGGGTCCTAAAGTGCTGGAGCATATGGCTGATACTGTTTTATATTTTGAAGGCGAAAAATTTCAGTGGTACCGCATCCTGCGGGTGGTCAAAAATAGATTTGGTTCTACCGACGAGATTGGCATTTTTGAAATGAGAAAAAACGGATTACAGCAGGTAGAAAATCCAACAGAAATATTTATTTCTCGCGATAGAAAGACGAGTACTGGTTCTACCGTTATTCCGTGTCTGGAAGGCACGCGCGTATTACTGGTTGAAATTCAGGCGCTGGTAACAAGGGCAAATTTTGGCATACCCGAACGAAAGGTAAGCGGGGTTGATTACAATCGCGTATCAATGATACTTGCGGTCCTTGAAAAACGTATTGGATTGAAATTGGGAGGGCAGGACATATTTGTTAATATAGTTGGAGGTGTTCGGGTGGATGAGCCTGCGGCAGACCTTGGAATCGCCCTGACTATAGCATCCAGTTTCAAAGAAAAGGTGGTACCATCAGACACTTTGGTTATAGGCGAGATCGGACTGGGAGGAGAAGTTCGAAGCGTGAATCAAATTGAATTGCGATTGAAAGAGGCACAAAGACTTGGTTTTAAAAAAGCAGTTGTTCCAAAGGATAATATTAAAGGTATAACCAAGGAGTCAAAAATAGAACTAATTGAAGTGCATTATCTTTCTGAAGCAATTGAAATTATGGGGTGATTTAATGAATTGGAATAAATCAAGACTTTTAATTCTGTTTGCATTGATTGTTTGTATTGTATTTATAAATAATTCTGTTGGAATTTATGCCGACACTTATAGTGACGGTCAGATTACTGTGAAACACGAAGAAATAAAAGTTAAAAGGAACCGACAACAAATTCAATTTGAACATCCTTTTGAGATACCGGCGAATGTAATTACAAATGCATTATCATATATATCCTATGAGGAAAAGGGCCTGCTGAAGAAAAAAGAAGCAATGAGGGTTTTTCAGGATGATGAAATAAAAAAGTTAGTTCCTTTGATTATACAGTCTTTTTCTGTTGCAAAGCCAACCCAAGCGGTAACGGTTTCCTCTTTTTCTGAGCGCATGCTTTTAACAGACCAGCAGAATTACTGTGTAATGTTTGTTCATGAGCGGTGTCTTAATATTGTTTTCAGCCGTATACATATGTTTCAGACGTATAATGATTCAATGTCCGATAAAAGGCGACACACCCTAACGAGAGAAAATCCAACGGAGATAAGCCACAGTCGTTTCTGGAAATTGATTCCATCTGAGGGGCAGAGGCTTGAAGCGGATCACGAGAACTGGCTCGTTGTTGACCTGTCCGAGGAATTATATCAGCAGCCGGTGGTGCAAAGAGTCGGAACGGTTGAGGAAAAGTTTAAAAAGGGTACTTCAGAACTTGATGAACGTCTTAAAAGGTTGGAAGAAAAGCTGGATGGCGTGGATGCTGCGGAACGTGGTGCTGAGATGGTTTCTTCAGAAAAATTAGATACCGGGAACAATATTAAAAACAAGCTCATTATCTTGCGTGAAATGGTTAATGACGGAATTGTCTCAGAAGAGGATTACAACTACAAAAAGGCAAAATTGCTTAGGGAAGGCATGGAGAACTTGAGTACAAAAGAACAACTGCGTACGATAAAAGACCTTGCGGTGGATGGATTGATTACAGAAGATGATTATAATGAGAAGAAGAAAGAACTGCTAGATAAGTTTTAATCAAAACACCTGCCTCTTGAAAATATTTATGTGGTATCGGAGTGAAGTAAGGGGTTCACAATTGAGAAACACTATCGCTAATTTATGCATTTAATCACTAGCCGCGAATTTGGCGAATTAACCATTTTACGAAAGGTACTGAAATGAAAAACAAAAAAGACATCACTATTTCCAGAAACATCATTGATAAAGAAGGAGGCATTGTTATTTTATCAGTTGGTGAATATAAAAGATTATGCGAAAAGGCTGTACCTACATACTATCTGGAAGGCGAGGATGCCGAGAAACTCGACAAACTCGTAGAAGAGGGTTTTAGCGCATATCGTAGGGGAAAAACAAAAAAGATTGATTCATTGTCGGAGCTGGACTAAGAGAATGGATATCAATGTTACTCCCCGTTTTACAAAAAGCTATCAAAAGCTGCCAAAGGATATACAGGGAAAGGCAAAGGCGAAGGAGTCTATTTTTAGGAAGAATCCCTTTGATAAACAACTCAGGACTCATAAATTATTGGGGAAAGAAAAAGAGGCGTGGTCGTTTTGGGTAGATTATTCGTACCGAATAAAATTCATATTCCTCAAAAAAGATCAGGTTCTATTTCTGGACGTAGGTAAGCATGATTTTTACAAGTGATTTTTTTAAAAGGAGGATGTGGTAAAAGCCATGAAGAAATACGTATTGGGTGTATTGTGTGCAGGATTTTTAGGTAGGAGCCGTCTCCCGACGGCAATTTTATGCTGGGTAATAGTTCACCGCAAAGGACACGAAGACTTCGTCGTGAGCTCAGTCGAACGAACGAAGAGAAATAACAAAATAAAGTGGAGCATCCGCATAGTTTTTCTGAACGAACATAATAATATCAACGCAGGCATCATCTGATGCAGACTGATTCTTTGAGTTTACAGATTTAGATGCAGGTAAGTATGTTATCAAGGCGATAAAGAAGGGTTATAAGAGATATAAGCGGACAATACGCATTGAAGAGGGGGAAGAGAAAGAGATTGAGATAAAAATGAAGAAGCAGTAAAAATAAAATGGTTGTTAGTAATTTATAATACAAAGGGTCCATATATTGTCTTTTGGAGGAAGTATAGTATATGAAAACTAGCCTAAAAAAGAGGAATTATGGATATCTTTTCCTGAGACTAATTAGTCATGATTACGCGCTACCTACTCTTGATAGAGAATTAGCTATTTTAGCTAAAGCAATCCGAAATTCTTGTAAAGAGATTGAAAGAGCTAATACGAGCAGCGAAGATTCAAAACAAAATAAAAGCGTCAACTTGCCTTTGTGCATTTTTTGCCTTGAGCCCTTTTAGAATCTCATATTGTGCAATATGTGAGATTGTGAAACAGCGATGTTCACTAAGGTATTCCGATGCCCTTGCCTTAACAGAACTATTTCCTTTAAAGAGTTCTGATAATATATCTGTATCAAGCAGAGATGGTTGATGCATTGGTAAGTTTTAGTCTCTTGAAAAATGGCTTCTGTCAAATGCCAGTTTTTCTATATCCTCAATGTCTTTTGGAGAAAGGCCGTCATATACCGTAGAGGCAAGGGAAAGTATATCAAATTTTTCAGCGTGATAGTCTTTGATTATAAGACTTACTTTCTTATGTTCTGTGATGTTGTAAAGTGGAGATATTGGTTTAAAGACTCCATTTTCATATATTGCTTCAACTGTTTTTGTCATAGCTTTTTCTCCCTTTATTTGTGATTATACTTTTATTGTGAGTTTTGTAAAGGGTAAATTAAGTCTTTTTAGGGGAAAAAAGACTTGACAAACATATTTGATTTGTTATCTTAATAAAAATAAAAGTTCCAAATTAAAGTGTGCAGTGAACAAAGAGAAATAACAAAACAAAGTAAAGCATCCACATAGTTTTTATGCTCATCCTATAACTGCCCCTGCGATCGTTCGAATGATCATTCGACAAGCTCAGGATGAGTAAGACTATTTCATCCGTGCATGGTAAGCCTGTCGAACCACTAAGACGAAGTCTCGGCGTTTCTGCGGTGAGCTGAACTGCTACAATATAGGCAAATCCTTGAATATTTAATATAAATTCTGAGGAGAAAGCGAATGGCATTATCCTTGCAAGCCAAGCCAAGCCAAGCCAAATAAGACCTATTATCAAATGGACAACGCCTCCTTTGTTGAAGGAGGAATAAGCAAATTACAAACGCCTTTTCTGGTGGAAATTCCAGAAAAGGCGTTTTTTGTGTTGAATATTTACCTAGTTATATCTAGCAATAATTTTCACGAATTAACTCTAATTTCCTTTTTTATTCGTGACCATTCGTGTTCATGCGCAGCTCCTAATAGTTTCTTATCGAAAAGGAGGTAATAAAAATGAGAAGTATACCATCATTTTGTATGCCGGTTTTATTGGCACTTTTTGCACTGAGCGGAGTCGGAGTGTCAATACATATTCCATCGGCGGCTGCGGCGCCAACGGTGACAGCCACCATTTCAATTGGGGGTCATGTCACTGGCGTTGGAGTCAATTCCTCGACGAACCGTATCTATGTGGCAAATTATGAGAGGGGTACGGTTGCTGTAATAGATGGCGCTACCAACTCGGTAACATCTACTATTTCGGGTATGAGTTATACTCATGGTGTTGGAGTCAATTCCACGACAAATCGTATCTATGTGACAAATTATTATTACGTCAATACGGTGAGTGTGATAGACGGCGCTACCAATACGATTATATCTACTATTCCGGTTGGATTTGGTGCCCGTTACGTTGGAGTTAATTCCACGACAAACCGTATCTATGTGACAAATTTACAAGCTGGTACGGTTAGTGTAATAGACGGCACTACCAATACGGTTATCTCTACCATTTCGGTTGGGAGTGGGAGCAACCCTGATGGTGTTGGAGTCAATTCCTCGACAAATCGTATCTATGTGGCAACTGGGGGTAGCAAGACGGTTAGTGTAATAGATGGAGCTACCAATACGGTTATCTCTACCATTTCAGTTGGGAGTGGGAGCACCCCTGCGGGTGTTGGAGTAAATTCCTCGACAAATCGTATCTATGTGTCAAATGGTGGTAGCAATACGGTAAGTGTAATAGATGGAGCTACCGATACGGTGATATCTACTATTTCGGTTGGGACAAGTCCCAATGGCGTTGGAGTCAATGTTTCGACAAATCATATCTATGTGGCAAATGGTGGCGGTACGGCTAGTGTCATAGATGGCGCTACCAATACGGTGCTATCTACCATTTCGGGTGTTGCAAGTGATCTCCATAGCGTTGGAGTCAATTCCTCGACAAACCGTATCTATATGTCAAGTTTTGGTGGCGGTACGGTTAGTGTAATAGATGATTCTCCGTCTTCACCGCCCACTGTAGTGACAAGTTCAGCGACCGATGTAACGTCAAACTCCGCAACGCTCAATGGCACGGTGAATGCCAATGGGTTATCAACAACGGCATGGTTCAACTACGGCATCACCAGCGGTTCGTACACCGGCACATCAACCACACAATCAGTAAGCGGTTCAAGCGATACAACTGTCAGCATCGGCATCAGCGGACTTTCATCGAGCACGACCTATTATTACCGGATAGCGGCATCAAGCAGCGCAGGGACCTCGTATGGAAGCGAGGCATCTTTTACCACATCAGCTCCACCGGATACTAGTGCGCCTACAGGTTCAATCAGCATCAACAGCGGCGCTTCATACACTAATTCAACAACAGTAACCCTCAGCCTTACAGCTACGGACAGTGTGGGAATAACAGGATATTACCTTTCTACGAGTTCCACCACCCCTTCCGCATCTGCCTCTGGCTGGACGTCTGTTGCCTCGACTACCAGCTATAGTGCAAGCGTAACTTACACCTTAAGCAGCGGGGACGGCAGCAAAACGGTGTACGCATGGTACAAGGATGCAGCGGGGAATGTATCAAGCGCAGCAAGCGACTCCATTACCCTGGATGCAACAGCACCAACCGTCACCATCACCAGTCCCACAACCAGCGCTACATATACTTCTACAACCAGTACCATAAGTCTGGGTGGGAGCGCATCGGATAGTACGAGCGGGGTAAGCAGTGTGACGTGGAGCAATAGCGGCGGAGGTAGTGGGACGGCAAGCGGAACGACGAGCTGGAGCGTTTCGAGTGTAAGCTTAACGAGCGGCAGTAATGTGATAACGGTAACTGCCACAGACAATGCGGGCAATACCGCTACGGATACGATAACGGTGACATATGGGGGCACATGGGCCACCAAAACCTCAATGTCTGCGGCACGGTCTTTGGCTGCGGCAGGGGTGATTACTGATGTCCTCTATGTTGCAGGCGGTCATGATGGGACAGGAGGGACTACTACGCTTCAGGCATACAATCCAACAACAAATACCTGGAGTACTCTGGCACCCATGCCAGGTCGTCGGTATGCCGGAGATGGTGCTGGCGTAATAGATGGCGAGCTTTACGTGCCAGGGGGATGGAACTATCCTGACAGCAGCCTTCCACAGTCCCAGTTATATGTCTATAACCCCGGTACTAATTCGTGGAGGACCGAGACCAGCATGCCCACGCTTAGCGGTGATGGAGCTTCCGGCGTAATCAACGGCAAGCTCTATGTTACAACCGCAGCCAATGGTTACAGTGGCTTCAGAAACTTCCTGCATGTTTATAACCCGGTCACCGATACCTGGAGCAGCCTGGCTTCATCACCTAATGCCCACGCAGACCCGGCATTTGGAGTCATTGATGGAAAATTCTATGTGGCAGGTGGAGGCGATGCGAACGGGGCTCCCTCTAGTAAACTGGATGTATATGATCCAGCCACAAACACATGGGCTACCAAAGCCTCCATGCCAGCAGCAGGATCACATTTTGCTAGTGGGGTTTACAACGGTAAACTCTATGCTGCAGGGGGGTATATAGGCGGCGCCTCCTCTAATACCGTGTATGTATACGACCCATCGGCTAACACATGGACAACTGAGACCTCAATGCCAACAGCCCGCTACGGTGCAGCGGGTGGCGTCATTAGCAATGTATTCTATGTTGTGGGAGGCATCAATAGCACGGGTAGTACTCTGGCAACTGTCGAAGCGCTTACATTTTCATCACTTCCTACAACACCAACGGCAACCGTGACTGCAACGGCAACTGCAACGCCAACACCAACAGTGACGGCAACTCCTACAGCAACGACGACACCAACAGCGACACCAACGGCAACCGTGACTGCAACACCAACAGTGACAATTACACCAACACCTACTGGTTCACCGACACCGACGCCTATAGTAATAGTTACGATAACTCCTACTCCGACGGTGACGGCAACTCTTACAACAACGCCAACAGTAACCGTGACTGCAACGCCAACGGCAACTCCTACAGCAACGCCAACACCAACAGTTACTGCGACACCCACAACGGCGCTAACACCACAGGTATCATTAGGCTGGGAGCATACGGCGGCATTAATGCCGGATGGCACAGTTTGGACGTGTGGAAGAAACGATAATGGACAATTAGGCGATGGAACAACACGAGACAAACTAACACCCGTGCAGGTAATTGGATTGAGCGATGTTATTGCCATATCCGCGGGCGGTTTACATACGATTGCATTGAATGAAGATGGTACAGTGTGGACATGGGGTAATAACATTTACGGTCAATTGGGCGATGGAAGCGCCATCAATAGAAGGACAACACCGGTTCAGGTAACAGGTTTAAGAGATATAATAGCCATAGCAGGAGGCGGGTATCATGGTTTGGCGCTTAAGTCAGACGGCACCGTGTGGACATGGGGGAATAATGTGTATGGTCAATTAGGGGACAGGACAAAAACGAGCAGGAGTACCCCTGTGCAGGTAAAATTTCTCGATGGTGTTACTGCTATAGCCGGGGGAGGCTACCACAGTATGGCGCTTGAATCGGATGGTACGGTGTGGACATGGGGTTATAACAAGTACGGCCAACTGGGTGATGGGACGAATAGAGATAGTAGTATAATAACGCAGATAATCGGATTGAGCAATGTAACAAATATCTCAGCAGGAGGATTACACAGCCTTGCGCGTAAATCAGACGGCACGATATGGACATGGGGATATAACAAGTATGGACAACTGGGGGTTGGAGACACAGCAGACAGAAATGTACCCCTACAGGCGCGCAGTATTAGGAATGCAGCAGCTATAGGGGGAGGTGGATACCATAGCCTTGCGATAAAGTCAGACAATACAGTACTTGCATGGGGAAGGAACAGTTTTGGCCAGTTGGGAGATGGTTCAACGGTTAATAGAACAACCCCTGTGAGTGTGCGTGGGATAAGTGATGTTACGATAATAGCCGGCGGGGGGTACCACAGCGCGGCGATAAAGGCAAGCAGGACATTTTGGACGTGGGGGAGGAATAATCATGGGCAATTGGGGGTTGGAGACAAGGATGACAGGAGCATACCTGTAGAGGTGGGTGCTGAAAGAGAGGCGGTTGTGAGCGGGGAAGCGATAAGTGAAGAAGCTACAACAGCGTCAGATGATGGGTCATTTACTGTAACGCAGGAAACGGGTGTAATATCAGGGTATGTGCGTGATAGAGAGGACAATGCATTAAAGGGTGTTACGATAGACGTGGGAGGGATAGGCGTTTCGAACAATACGGAGACGAATGAGGATGGACACTATGCAGTTACTAATCTTGAGAGTGGCGATTACACGTTTATATATGAGAAAGAGGGTTACCAGCGGAAGATAAGCGATGCAAGCCTTGGAGAGAGTGAGGGGTTAGACCTTGGGGTAACCATCCTGGAAACAAGCGGGAAGGTACATGGTCGTGTGGTGGATGATGAGGGTAATCCAATGGAATCAGTAAAGTTAAAAATCAGAGGTAAGAAAACAATGGTACAGAAGACCACCACTTCTAATGATGGTGGGTACTTTGAATGCGAGGGTTTAGGAACTGATACGTATGTGATTACCGCTAGGAAGAGTGGCTATAAGTCTGGCAGGCAGACAATACGATTAGAGGATGGAGGCAAGGAAGAAATCGAGGTCAGAATAAGGAAATAAAACGCCAGATTCTATAAATTTACTGAACAGAGAAAGATTATATAAGGGCAAGGGAAGATACCTTGCCCTTATTATTTAGTTTTTTTCAACCTTTAAGATGTAGTTAAGCTTATTTTACCCAGCATATACGGGAACCACGGTGCTGAATCAATACTGAAATGAATTCAGCACAGGGTTTAGCACGACATGTAAAGTGGAATAATACCCTTTTTCTAAAAACTACAAACTCATACCTCATAACTCTGAACTCGTACCTCAAGACTCAAATCTCTAAACTAAATACTTGCAATTGTGTGTCAATTGAGCGTGGCAGCAGACGTAAGTGTATTTCCTTGACATTCAATATCTCGTTCTTTATAATTTTTCAAAGCTTATATTTCAATGAATTCGGAGGGTTTTTGCAGATCTTTTTTATGAAATATTCAAACAGAGGATGCAACATATGCCTTGTGGGATTGCAATGGGGTGATGAAGGTAAGGGCAAAATTGTAGATATACTTACAGAGTCGTTTGATATAATTGTCAGGTATCAGGGAGGAAGTAATGCTGGACATACGGTTGTCATAAATAATGAAAAATTTGTATTGCATCTTATCCCTTCTGGTATTCTAAGAAAGAACAAATACTGCATTATAGGCAGCGGTGTAGTGCTTGACCCCCGCCAATTATTAGATGAGATCTCTGAATTAAGAAGCCGAAATATAGAAATAGGCGATAATCTGCGTATCAGTGAAATAGCACATCTCGTTTTTCCATATCACAAGAAGTTGGACGAACTTTCCGAAAGTGAAAAGGGAGATGAGAAGATTGGAACAACCCGCAGAGGGATAGGGCCATGTTATTCAGATAAAATGGCAAGAAATGGTATACGGGTATCAGATTTGTTCCATCCAGAGTATTTTAAACAAAGGTTACAGAAAGTAGTAGAGGAAAAAAATAAGATATTAGTCCGCATATTCAATACGGATTCTTTGTCGTGGAAGGATATTTATGATGAGTATTGTGGATATGCTAAACAAATAAAGCCGTTCGTATGTAATACTATTGCATTCATGAACGAAGCCGTGAAAGCCCAGAAAAGAATATTGTTCGAGGGCGCACAGGGCTCTTTGCTCGACGTAGATTTTGGGACATACCCTTTTGTCACATCCTCTTCTGCCACAGCGGGCGGCGCTGTAACAGGAGTGGGTATTCCTCCGAGTCAAATTCATAAGGTAATGGGAGTGATGAAATCGTATACAACACGCGTTGGAAGTGGTCCATTCCCTTCAGAACTGAATGATGCGTTGGGTGAACACCTGAGAGTAAAAGGTGGCGAGTATGGCGCTACCACTGGTAGGCCAAGACGGTGCGGCTGGTTTGATGTAGTTGCAGTAAAGCACTCAATAATGACGAACGGCGCAGACAGTGCCGTCCTGACAAAACTTGACGTGCTTGATGAACAAAAGACTATAAAGGTATGCGTGGGTTACAGGAGCGGTAATAATATATATGACCAGTTTCCTGCAGACCTTGCAGCATGGACTGAATGTCAGCCGATATACAAAGAACTATCCGGTTGGCAGAAAGACACGTCGAAGATGCGTGATGTAAAGGATATACCGCCACAGGCAAGAAATTACATTAATACCCTTGAGGACCTAGTTGGAATTAAGATAGAAATGCTTTCTGTTGGTCCGGATCGAGGTCAGATTGTGAGTCTTGTATGAGTAGAAAGGAATGTATACCGTCGCACATTGCGATTATTATGGATGGTAATGGGCGATGGGCAAGGCAAAGAGGACTTATAAGGATTCGGGGACATGAAAAGGGTACAGAATCGGTTCGCGAGATAACGCGAGAATGTGCAAAAAAACATCTCAAACAGCTTACGCTTTACGCCTTTTCAAGTGAAAACTGGAAGAGGCCAAAACGAGAAGTAAATTTACTAATGAAGCTCCTCAAGGAGTATCTTATTAAAGAGCGGAAGGAGATTGAAGAAAACAATATAAGATTAACAGCCATAGGTCGTATAAATGAACTTCCTGAAGATGTGCAGAGAGAGCTCACTATTTCAATGGAAGAGAGCAAAAATAACACAGGTATGGTGCTTTGTCTTGCGCTGAATTACGGTGGGCGAACTGAGATTGTAGATGCGGCAAAAGAGATTATGCGGAAAGTTAAGGAAGGGAAGCTGCGGCTTGATGAGATTACAGAAGAAACTTTTAGAGAACACATGTATATGCCTGACATGCCGGATCCTGATTTGCTAATTAGAACCGGCGGCGAGATGCGTATAAGTAATTTTTTGTTATGGGAAGTTTCTTATGCCGAACTTTGGGTGACTCCTGTTTACTGGCCTGATTTTAGGAAAACACATCTTGAAGAAGCGATTAGAGATTATGCTAATCGTGAACGCCGTTTTGGTGGGTTAATAGAGTGAACACGCTTCAGACCAGAATCACACTCGGCGTTATAATGTTTGCAGTGTTCTTTGGTGTGCTGGCTGTTGATGCAATATTCAAAACAGATATAGGATTTGGATGTCTTGCAATTATAGTTTGTGGTGTTGGATTATATGAGTTTTACAACATTGCCAGTAAAAATGGTTTTTCTCCGTTTCGTATTTCTGGTATATGTATCGGTATCTGGTTGTTTATTTCTTACTGGTTAACTGTGAGAAAAGATGCCGATGTAATTCAACATTTTTTCAGACACGAGACGGTTATAGTATTAATATTCTGGTTATTTTTGATTCAGGCGTTTGCTCGAAGTACAAAAGATGCAATTAAAAACATCTCGGTAACGCTCTTTGGGGTTTTATATGTAAGTTTTCTTCTGAGTTATGCAATTGCCTTGCGTTATCTTAATTACGGTACTTCTGTCCTGGTTATGGTATTACTTGTATCCAAGTTCGGTGATATTGGTGGTTATTTATTAGGAAAAAAATTTGGGAAACATAAACTTGCAAAGGTGATAAGTCCCAATAAGACAATAGAGGGTGCCTGTTTCTCACTTTCGTTTAGCGTTTTGATTGCAGTTATTTTTAATTTAATCCCACAAACAAGAGTAATCAGCATACCGTGGGCGGTATTATTTGGATTGATTGTAGGTTTTTCGGCTATGATGGGTGATCTTGCAGAATCACTTCTTAAAAGAGATTCTAACGTAAAAGATTCCAGTAATATTGTTCCAGCATTTGGAGGGGTACTGGATGTTATTGACTGTTTGCTGGTAAGTATGCCAGTTGCTTATTATTTTCTAACGTTTTTTAAATTAGTATAAAATGAATCAGAAGGTTAAGGTTCAAAAACATCATACAAAAAAGGAACATTACCCACATCCAGCCACATATCAAAACACTGTCGTTTTGGAAAGCGATGCGGAAGCATCAATTCTATATGGCTGTAATGATAGATACCTCAGGCTTGTAAAGGATACATTTCAGGTACAATTGGTTGCCCGTCACGGATTGTTAAAACTCGAAGGCGAAAAAGAACAGGTAGATACAAGTAAGGAAGTTTTGAACAGATTGCTTGAAATTGTTCGTTCAACCGGGAAATTGGAACTGGAAGATGTAGAACAGGTTATTTTAGATGCAAAAAACGGAAGCAAAGATGAACTCTGTCAGATTATTGATGTCTTCCAGAAAAATGTTGTTATAAAGCCAAAAACAGATGGCCAGATGAAATACATAGAAGCTATCAGGGGGAATGACCTGGTTATTTGTATTGGACCCGCAGGTACCGGGAAGACATATCTAGCTGTTGCAATGGCGCTTTCCTATCTCAAGAACGGGCGTATAAGGAAGATTGTACTTGCCAGGCCCGCGGTTGAAGCAGGTGAAAAGCTTGGATATTTGCCTGGCGACATCCGAGCAAAGGTTAATCCATATTTACACCCATTGTATGATGCCCTTGAGGATATGATGGATTTCGGGCATGTAAAAAAATACATTGAAAACGACCTTATTGAAATTCTGCCGCTTGCTTATATGCGTGGGAGGACATTAAGCGATGCCTTTGTTATACTGGATGAGGCTCAAAATTGTACTGTAAAACAGATGAAAACGTTTTTGACGAGACTGGGTACTAAATCAAAAATGGTTGTAACGGGAGACATCACACAGGTTGATTTGTCTGCTGGAGAAATTTCTGGTTTGATTGATTCACAGGATAGATTAATGAACGTTCACAATATCTCTTTTATTTATCTTAAAAAATCGGATATTGTACGTCATAGGCTTGTTCAGGATATTATTGACGCCTATGAGCTTTAAAAAACAGCGGGAATATTGATGAAATTAAATATTATAAACCTGCAGAAATTGCATTTTATAGATAAAAACAGGGTAAAAAAACTTATAAGTAGTATATTAAAGATAGAAAAGAAAAATGCAGAACTTAACCTTGTTTTCACAGATAATAAAAAAATAAAGAAAATTAATAAAACCTTCCTCGGTCATAATTTTGTTACAGATGTAATTAGTTTCGCTTATAACAACTCTTCTTTAGAAAATAATATTTCAGGTGAGATTATAATTTCAGTTGAAATGGCTGTTAAGCTTGCTCAGAAGTTAAAGTGTACAATAGAAGGAGAAATTGCGCTTTATTTGGTGCATGGTCTATTGCACTTGCTCGGATATAATGACAAACTGAAAAGAGATGCCAGAAAAATGCATCAACGGGAAAAAGAATTGCTTTCCATGTATGGTTATGATGTTTCCATACCTTACTGAGGATATTAGAAAAATTCTTTAATTATGTCTGTTCTTAAAACAGAGGCAATTACATTAGGGAGGACGGATTATAGTGATTCTAGCCAGATAATTGTTTTCTACACTCGCGATTACGGGAAGATACACACTATTGCTAAAGGATTTAAGCGCAATTCCAAGAAGTATGGAACAAAGACAATTGATTTATTAACCTGCTATCAAATTCTCTTTATAAAAAAAGAGCATTCATCCCTTTATACCCTTACGGAGGCTATTCTACAAAATAATTACCAACCCGTTCGAAACGATTTGGATAAATACTATAAAGCTTCATATATAGCCGAGCTTGTGAAGGAATTTACAGAAGAAAACGATACCAATAAGCCGTTTTTTGATATATTTTTAGATACGCTAACCGGTATATCAAATAGCACAAACTCTGCAGTCTGGTTGTTATCTTTTGAATTAAAAATGCTGAAGGTATTAGGTTATTTACCCGAGTTAAGAAGTTGCATAAATTGTAAAAACAGTATTCAACTAATGCGAGAAGTGTTATTTAATGCCAAGGAAGGCGGTGTGTTGTGCGAATTATGCCAATCAAATATTAGAAATGGTGTGGTTGTTCCCGCTGGTGCGGTGGTTATAGCAAATAAATTGGTTGATGTAAACATACATAGATTAGAACGTGTTAAAATACAGTCATCTATTTGTATTGAAATAGAAAAGATGCTTAGATATTATATCACTTACATATTAAGCAAAGAAACAAACTCCTGCAAGTATATAACATTTAGATAAAACAAAAAGTACGAATAAAATGGTACGAGTAAAATATGTAATTCCTGTGTTAATTCTGGTGGTGTGCATGACAAAACCATCCTATGGGAAGTGGGTTTGGAATAAAGAGACAGGTTGGATGCAGAGTACATTTGCCGTTGCGGCAACGCTGGAACAACGTTACAAATATGCCCTTTCCCTGATTGTAGAACAAAAATACGTTGATGCAGTAAAAGAGTTTGAAGCTATAATTAAAACAGATCCTGATTCTGAACATGCAGAAGCGTCTCAAATAAACATAGGATGGGCATATTTCCTGAATGGAGATTACAAAAGGGCGATGAAGGCTTATGAAGGCGCATTCCAAAAATTTTCAGGAACTAAAAGAACAAAAGAAATATTAGAAAAGATGTATCAGGTGGGCATTATACAAATGGATACTGACGAAGATGCCGCAATAGAAATACTCGAAAAGGTTATTCAGAAACAACAACTAGGGCCTCTAGCTCCTGAGGCTCAAGTAAAGATTGCCGATTGTTACTTTAAAAAAAATCAGTTTGAAGAGGCAATTGACGCTTATGAGAAGTTTATGGAAAATTATCCCAAAAATGAGTGGATCCCTTATATTCAATATCAAATACCGCTCTCAAAAGTATGTCACGAGAAAAAGCAAGAACGGAATTACGGTTTACTTATTTCTGCAAAAGAGGGTTTCGAAGAGTACATAGTTTCAAACCCTAATGGTGTAAATGTGGAGGACGCGAAGAAAATGATCGAAGATATAAGGATTCTTGAAGCAGAAAGGGAATTTGATATAGGAGAATTTTACATCAGACGCAAAAAACCTTCAGCTGCTGTTATGTATTTTGAGTATGTAATGAATCGTTATCCAAATACAATCTGGGCGGAAAAGGCCAACGAAAGAATCGAATTTTTAAGGATGATAGAGGCTGTTAAATAACTTAATGTAAAGGAAATTCAAATAGATTCCTAAACGGTTTCGGAATGATATATGAAAGGGCTACATGTCATGCAGAATCTGGTTCAGCATCTAATTTGATACAAATAAATTATGAAATATATTGCAGAACGTAATCAAAAATATCTTTATATACATAAACGCATAAAATTATCAATATATGTTGTTTTATTATTTTTTATTATTCCGGTTGTAAGTTGCAGCTATAGTTCAAAGTCATTGCTTCGTTCTAATGTTCGCAGTATCTACATACCAATTTTTGAAAACAATACATTTCGAAGGGGATACGAGTTTGACATTACTAAGGCAGTGCGTGATCAGATATTGCTCAAAACACGTCTTAACATTGTGGATAAAGATGAGGCTGATTCTATACTATTCGGAAGAATAACAGGAGTTGATGAAAATGTATTGATTGAAGATACCAGTGATAACATTGTTGAAAGTCGCGCAACCATTACGGTGGAAATCCGATGGGTTGATAAACGTACTGGGAGGGCTATTGTAGATCGTAAAAACATTAAAAGACCTACAGAATTTATTGTCAAGAGAAACGAAACACTTAGTTCTGCAAGTGAAGAGGCATTTGTCAGGGTTGCATTGGGTATAATTGAAGCAATGGAAGAGGACTGGTGAGTAAATTAACTGAACATATTATTAAAGATGTCTTTAATAAAAGGAATACTTTTGAAGTTACTCATCCGAATGGAAAACTACTTCTTGGCAGAAGAACATATGTAATGGGGATTTTGAATGTAACTCCAGATTCTTTTTATGATGGCAGCAAGTATAACAGATTGGATAAAGCAGTTAAATATGCTGTCAAAATGGTTCAAGATGGTGCCGATATTATTGACGTTGGTGGTGAATCTACAAGGCCTGGTGCATACCCTGTATCAGAAAATGAGGAAACAAAAAGGGTAATTCCGATTATAGAAATATTATCGAAATATATCCATAAACCTATTGCTATTGATACTTATAAGTCAGGCGTGGCTATTAGGGCGATTGATGCGGGAGCATCAATAATAAATGATATTGGTGGTTTGCAATATGACAGGCTAATGGTAAAAGTTGCGTCAGAGGCGAAAGTTCCTGTCATCATAATGCATAAAAAAGGGAAGACGAGGACAAAGCAGAAATATTCAGGATATAAAAATTTGTTAAAAGAGATTATATCTTATTTTAGAAAATCCATTACGATTGCAACTTCAGCAGGAGTTAAAAAAAATAGAATTATTATTGATCCTGGTATTGGCTTTGGTAAAACCAGGAAGCATAATTTGAAAATCTTACAGAAATTGCAGGAATTTCAATGCCTCGGATTTCCTATCTTAATTGGTACATCTCGGAAAAGGTTCATCGGTGATATTTTGAAAGCGCCTGTACATGAAAGATTATATGGGACACTTGCTACTATTGCAGTGGCGGTTATGAACGGAGCCCATATTGTGCGAGTTCACGATGTTCGTGAAACAGTCCATGTAATAAAAATATGTGATGCAATAAGGAATTGCTAATGTTTGGAAGAATATACGAATTATTTGAAAATATAAATATATGGCTGATTGGCAGGTCTCTAGGCGAGATATTTCTAATATACATGATTGTGTATGTAGTACTGAGAATCATGCAAGGAACTCGCGGCACCAGCATGCTAAGAGGACTTGCATTTATTATTGTTTTGATTTCTGTTGGGGTTTTGTTCTTTGTAAGAAAATTGCAATTGTACACAATAGATTGGTTGATAACAGAGTTCGTTCCTGTATTCATCATACCAATAATTATTCTCTTTCAACCTGAATTCAGACGTGCCTTATTAAGATTGGGGCAAAGTCCTGTTTTTAATGTATTTTTAAAACCTGAATATCATGTAACCAATGAAATAATAAAGGCTGTTACCACACTATCAAAAAATAAAACCGGTGCGTTAATAGCCATTGAAAGGGAAGTTGGTCTTGATAATTTTGCTGAAACTGGCACAAAATTAAATGCTTATGTTTCAAGTGAATTAATATGTACTATATTTTGGCATGGCTCGCCACTACATGATGGGGCAGTCATTATTCAGGAGCAGAAAATTGTTGCAGCGGGATGCTTACTGCCGCTTACAGAGAATATTGAGCTATCAAAGAGCCTCGGAACACGTCACAGGGCAGGCATTGGACTTACAGAAGAAACAGATGCGATTGTTATTATTGTATCGGAAGAAACGGGAACAATTTCTACAGGTTTTAAGGGATCTTTAAATCAGAACATTGATGAGAAGGGACTTAAAAAGATACTTGACGAATTATCAACTGAAAGGTTCAGTATAGCAAGGAGTGCTCAGGTGTGATAAAGAAGATATTCACCGGCAACATACTAACAAAGTTAATGGCGGTGGTTATGGCTGTTGCCCTCTGGTTGTATGCAATTAACCGTCATACTGGAGATTTAACTGAGGTGATCGGTCTGACGATTTCTGTTCCCGAGGGTATCACTATACTGGAACAAAGTACAGAAGAAATTACAGTCCACTTACGAGGACCACAGAACATCGTATATAACGTGGAAAGTTTAATAAAGGATAAAAAGATTCATGCCAGATACGCAATACAAGAGTACCCATCCGGGATTGAAGACCAGATTAAACAAACAATTCCTATAACAGGATTACATATAAATAATTTGCCTAAGGATGTAAAGATTGTGTCAGTTTATCCCGATAAAGTTGACATACTGCTAGGTAAATTACAGAGAAAGAAGTTGAAAGTTAATTTGCAAAAGAAGGGTGAACCTGCCATTGGATATATTATAGCGAATGAATTTGTATTCCCTGGAGAGATTGAAGTTGCGGGCCCTTTAAATATTTTGAAAGAAACGTCTTATATAAATACGATACCTATTGATATTGGTGGGATTACAGAAGATCAGAATCGAACATTTCCATGGAGAATTGGGATTGATCAGAGAATAGCAATTAAGCGTGGTAATAAGGTTGTGTCCGTGCCTGTTACGTGCAAAGAGGATGTTAGGGTGTGGTTGCAAATAGTAGAACAACAGGATACAAAACTTTTTGCAAAAATAAAAATCAAGGTATTAAGACCGGTCGGTTATCCTTACGAGATTAACTTAGATGATGAATTTAGCAATGTTAAGGTTAAAGGACCCAGACTTTTACTGGACAAACTGAGCAGCGAAGATGTGATGTTATATATTGATGTTACTTCTTTAAAACCACCCGGTCCTTATAAATTACCAATAAAGTGTATTTTGCCAAAGAATGTTGAAGTTGTTGATAAATTACCAGAAATACACTTGGATATCAGATAATCCTTTCATTATACAGAAATAAGATTATGATAAAATTGGGTGTTAATATAGACCATGTTGCTACATTACGTCAAGCCAGAAGAACCTTTGAGCCCGATCCTGTGATGGCAGCTTCACTGGCAATATTGGGAGGTGCTGATATTATCACCGTTCATTTGAGAGAAGACAGGAGACATATACAAGACCGTGACCTGAAATTGCTTCGCCAAATAGTTTTTACAAAACTTAATCTTGAGATGTCTATTTCTAGAGAAATAGTAGATATTGCAATAGAAACCGGGACTGAGCGGGTTACTATTGTACCTGAGAAAAGGCAGGAAATTACTACTGAAGGCGGACTTGATGTAGTGTCACAAAATAGGGAAATTACTAACGTTGTCAAAAGGCTTAAAGAGACAGGCATAATTGTCAGTCTCTTTATTGACCCTGACGGAGCCCAGATATCTGCCTCGAAAGATGTAGGTGCTGAGTTTATTGAATTGCATACTGGCAACTATGCAAACGCAAGGGATGATAAGTTAAGAAATAAAATGATTGAAAATCTCAGAACAGGCGTTGAGATTGCTAAAAAATTAGGTCTGAAAGTCAACGCTGGACATGGGCTAACTTATCAAAACGTTGGAATGATTGTGGAATCCCTGGATATTGAGGAATTACATATTGGGCATAGTATTATATCTAGGTCAGTTTTTGTTGGAATTCAGAGGGCTGTTTCTGAGATGAAAGAATTAATTTTTAAACACACATACAATCACTATAAATAGTATTTAAAATACGATGTTGTTGATAATATTATTTAATACAAGATTGCAAAACAGCCAAACAATATTTATTTAGTATAGAAGGGGAATAATTATGTTTGAAGGTTCTCTAGTAGCAATGATAACTCCATTTAAAAATGGAGAAGTTGACTATAAAAAGCTAAAGGAACTCGTTGAGTTTCAGATTAAAAATGGAATTAACGGGATCGTTCCTTGCGGCACGACTGGCGAATCTGCGACACTTTCGTTTGAAGAACATGAAAAGGTGGTTGGCGAAGTTGTCAATATGGTAGCAGGGAGAATACTTGTACTTGCCGGAACAGGTTCAAATAACACCGCGGAGGCATTACGGCTGACAAAACATGCAAAAAAAGTAGGAGCAGACGGCGCCTTACTTATCACTCCATACTATAATAAACCTACACCGGAAGGTCTTTATCGTCACTATAAATTAATTGCGGAAGATGTTGACATACCAATAATAATTTACAACGTTCCTTCCAGAACAGGGATTTCTATTTTACCTGAGACAGTTGCAAGTCTTTCAGAAATTAAAAATATCGTTGGAGTAAAGGAAGCCAGCGGAAATATTGACCAAACAACTCAGATACTGCAACTGTGTAACATCACAATTCTATCTGGTGACGATTCTCTTACATTGCCTATTATGTCTGTTGGTGGTAAAGGGGTAATATCAGTTGTCGCTAATCTTGTTCCTTCGGCTGTATCGGAGTTAACGAGATATTGTCTGGAAGGTAAGTATGATGCGGCAAGAAAGTTGCATCTTAAGCTTTTCCCACTATGTAAGGGAATGTTTATTGAAACCAATCCTATTCCTGTAAAGACAGCCATGAGATTGCTCGGGAGGCTAAATGGAGAAATGCGTCTCCCGCTGTGTGAGATGACAAAAGAACATGAGAAACAATTAACAAAAGTTTTGAAAAATTATGGATTGATGTCATAACATAATACTAGGGACTTCAATGTGGTGAAGACATAAAGCTTCGTATCTGTTTGATGACTTGTATAGAAATAGTTACTACCAAGAAATGATACTGCTTAAGGTTCTTATTTGTTATTGAGGGTGTCTACTAAATAAAGAATAAAGAGGTTTTTTGAATGAAATTATAGAGGAGTATATTTTGATTGATAAGAAAAAAATTATAGAATCCATCAGACTATTCCTGGAAGGGATAGGCGACAATCCAGACCGTGAAGGTTTGTTAGAGACGCCCGAAAGGGTTGCAGATATGTGTGAAGAGATTTTTGCAGGTATCGGGCAGGATTCATCTTTAGAAATAAAAGTGTTGAAATCTGAAAAGTATGATGAGATTGTTCTTCTAAAGGATATACCATTCTACTCAATGTGTGAGCATCATTTACTTCCATTTAGTGGTGTTGCGCATGTTGCTTACGTTCCACAAGGGAACAGGGTAACTGGAATCAGCAAACTTGCGAGGGTTGTTGAAATTGAGGCAAAGCGCTTGCAGGTACAGGAAAGACTTACTACAGACATAGCAGATGCAATTATGAAGGCATTGAAACCCAAAGGCGTGCTTGCTATTATTGAGGCGGAGCATCTCTGTATGACAATGAGAGGTATTAAAAAACCGGGTACAAAGGTACAGACCTCTGTAGTGCGCGGTATCTTTCGTGATAATCCTGCTACCCGCGCAGAAGCTATGGCATTGATCAAAGGACATTAAATTGGACAGGATGATTACAAGAAATAAAAAATTCAAAAAATACTGCATATATATATCTGTTGCCATATACATTGTTTTATTCAATGTAAAAGTTTCATCTGGTATTGGAAGTGAAAATAAGGACCAGATTACACCTAAGGCAACCAAACAAAATATTGAGATGTCATCTAATTTAAGGTATATGAGCTTGAGTCTTAAGGATAGCATTATCTATGCGTTGCAGAATAATTTTGACATTGAGATTTCTAAACTCGATTCCAGGATAGAAGATTATAATATTACTGTAGAGAAGGCTAGGTTTGATCCAGTAGTAAAATTAACAGGTAGTATTGAAAATGATGAAGAACCAATTAATAGCCAGCTTGTTGGTGGTCTTGAGACAACATCTATAAGTCCATTTGTTGAGGAGGGTAAAACTGCCGATACTGTAATACAATCAATGATTCCTACCGGTGCGACGCTATCTCTTGAATATAATATATTCAGTGACTTTGTTGATCCAAATCCATTTAGATTATTAAATCCTGCTTACCAGAATTACATTGAAGCCAGGATTACTCAACCACTATTAAAAGGGGGCGGGTGGTTCTATAACAGAAGTCCAATCTATATTGCAAGAAACAATAAAATAATCTCTCTGAGTAAATTCAAAGCTACGACTATAGAAATTACTGACTCTGTGCAGGAGGCGTACTGGAATCTGGTAAGAGCAATCGAAGACTTAAAGGTGGCAAATAAATCATTGGAACGTGCAGAAGATTTGCTAAAAAAGAATAAAATACAGGTCGAAGCAGGTACGCTCGCTCCAATTGAAATTATTGATGCAGAGGCTGGCGTGGCTTCAAGGGTTGAGGCAGTAATATCAGCAGAAAATACTATTAAAGATAAAGAAGATGAGCTTAAGAGGATTATGAATTTCACTGATGGAGAAATTATTTCAGAGGCAATCATAACTCCGACAGACAAGCCAATATTTGAGCCTAAGAAATTTGAATTAAAGGATTCTATCAAATTAGCTATGGAAAATCGCCCAGAATTACAGCAACTTCACCTTAAGACAGAAAATGCAGGTATGCAAACAAAAAGGCGGAAAAACGAACTGCTTCCGGCTCTCGATTTTACAACAGGTATACGGTATGCAGGACTTGGAGATGAGGTGTCAAGCGCAAATGACTCTGTATTTTCAGAAGATTTTCAGGGGGAGTTTTTTACTCTGTCCCTTGCGATACCGGTAGGAAATAGGTCGGCAAGAAGTCAGTATAATAAGTCAAAGACTGAAGAACGTCAGGCGAATATAAACGTTAAAAAGAAGGAATTGGATATAGTGGTAGAAGTACGCGTGTCGGTCAGGCAAGTAACTACAAATATTGAAAGGGTAAAAGCTACAAAAAAGGCAAGAGAACTTGCGCAAAAAAGGTTAGATGTAGAAGAAAAAAAATATAGTGTGGGACGCTCAACAAGCCTTGAAGTTCTACGTGCGCAGGAAGACCTTGCAACTGCAGAAGGCAACGAAGCAAAAGCTATTATTGACTATGAAATATCTTTAGGAAATCTGGAAAAGGCAAAAGGAACAATTCTCGATGCTTACGATATTAAACTCAAAGAAGAAGTATAATAAGTATTTTAGAGATTGTGGTTTAAAGGAAAAAGCAAAGGCAGAAGTAACCCAGTAATAAGGTATCTAATTTAATTAATTTGGATGAATATGCTTTATTAGAGATATAAAACGGAATTTCCCAATATGGATAAAAAAAAGTTGTTTGAAGTTTATGATGAAATATATGCAACAAAATTTGGTTTCATACCTTGTATAGAAGAGTGCGATGGGCGCTGCGAAAAAAAGCCTTTATCAGTGTTACTGCCATTTGAGGATGAATATATATTTAAGCGGAGTGGTAAACAAATCTGTAATGAAATACTTGAGTTGTCGGGCGGATCGCTTAAGATTATAGGTGGTATGTGCGATTATACTGATGGAATAAAATGCTTTATCCATGAGTATCGTCCTATTTCATGCCGTTTGTATCCATTTTACATGAACTTAACGGTGGATGGTGAGTTAGAACTTTTGGGAGATGAAACATGTCCACTTACTGAATCGCTGATTAAAGATTCGACCTATTTGCCCAATATGATGCTGGCTCTAAATAAACTTACATTATTAATTGATAAGAATTACTGGAAGACGCTAGAAGAGATACCTGAGCACCTATGGGATAATACTTGCAAAGATAGACATGTGTGCAAATTATAAAGTGGTATTAATGGCACGTCATATTATAGCAAATAACACCATTAATCATTGTAAAAATGTTTTCGGAAGAAGTATCGAATAATCGTTTATAAATATCAACAGTTTTATTGCCTTGTAATTTTATTCCACAAATATCTGCTTTAAAACCTTTACTGATTTGCCCGACCTGCTTCTCCATACCAAGTGCCTTCGCTCCATTGATTGTTGCCATGGAAATTATGGTTCTTGGCAGAATTGAATAGTGATGGAACAAATATTTCATTTCATCAAGAATACTTAGAGAATCGTTACTTGCAAGACTATCAGTGCCTAATCCTACATTTAAATTCGCGTCAAGGAGTTTTAGTAACGGATGTTGTTTGTGGCCAAAAAAGTGATGGCTTCTTGGACAAAATACAACACTTGCTCCAGATAATTTAATCAACGGAATTTCTTCATCAGTTATATAATTACAGTGTATAAGAAGCGGATGGTTATTTAAAAAACCGGTGTCATTAAGGTATTTTATTGGTGTAATTTCAGGGGGTTGCCAGTTGTCAGGCAGGGCGCGTAACTGTCTTAATAATGCGGGAAAATCTCCTGTACCCTTTGTCAGGAATTCAATTTCATCCTGTGTTTCTGCAATGTGAGTACAGACAGGTATATTCATTTCTTTTGCAGTTTGCGCTACGGCTTTATATAATTCTTTTGAAACGGAGTATGGTGCATGAGGTGAAATTCCTTTGAGAAGCAGAGCATCTGTTTCAATATTTGATAGTTCTGATAAATTTTTATTAATTACTTCATTTGCATGTTCAGGATTTAAGTCTATAACCTCTTTATAAATAATCTTGCGTAACGGACTTTTTTTTAGTACGTAGAATGAATGCCCCGTATTAGTAATATCAGCAACGGTTGTAGTGCCAGATTCTATGCTGAGTGATATACCCTTTTCAATAGAAGATATATAATCCTCATTTTTCCATCTTATTCTTGCACACACAATCTGATAAACCCAGTGTGTAAATCTATTTGTTGGTTTGATAAGGTTATGAAGGTTCGTCAGGTCAAGATGCGTGTGCAGGTTTATTAAGCCGGGAAGGATAATAGCATTACCTAAATCAATAATCTTTTCAACTTTGCAGATTGATTTGATTTCATTAAAAGTGCCAACATGTGTTATTGTTGAATCATTAACAACTACAGCACCGCTTTCAATGCAGTTTTTTGAATCTGGAATGAGGTATTTTGCCCTTATTATAACCATTTAATTTGTTCTATGGTTATTTTATTACGAAATTCAAATTATTACTTCACCAATGATTTTATAAAGTAATTAGGTGGTAAACAGTCTGTTTTATATAATCAGTAATTTATTATATTTACGTTACCCACTCATGCCAGTCTGTTCCAATATCCCCGCGTATTTTATATCTTTCCATCGAAGATTGACACTGACAAATTAATTCTTGCTGTTTTATATTTTTAGCAATTTCGGTTATTATAATTGGGAATTTGGATACTGCTTTTTCTACTGTCTTGCGGTCTGTATCATTAGAAAGTCCCTCAAATAATTCTCCTGCTTTAAATGGTCTGTTAAGAATACCTTCGGCATAATTTGTAACATAACAAATAGCCGCATAACACATTTCCAGTTCCTTAGCTAAGAATACCTCAGGTACAAGGGTCATCCCAACCAAGGCGCCTCCATAAGATTTGTATTTTCTGATTTCAGCGGCTGTTTCCAGACGGGGTCCTTGCGTGCATACATATGTTCCACTTTCAGAAAAATTTATAAGTAGGTTATTTAATGAATATCTTATACAATTTCTTAAAGTAGGGCAGAAGACAGGAAATTGTCGAATAAATCCGATACCCTTGTTCTTGTAAAATGTAGATTCTCTACCGTGTGTTTCATCAACGATATCATCTGCCAGTACAAATTCTCCAATTTTATATGACTGATTGATTGTGCCAGGACCTGACCATGAAACAATTTGTTTGACTCCGAGCTCTTTTAGCGCATATATATTGGCACGATAGTTAACAAAAGGGGCGGTAATATTGTATCCTTTTTCTCCGTGTCGCGAGAGAAAAAGCATATCGTATTGTGGGTTTTGAATTAGGTATACAGGCTGTGAGTTCCCAAAGGGTGTTTGTAATGCTCCTATTCTTTAGCCATTTATATTACCATTTTGTAATAGATCGTAAGCCCGGCTCCCACCAATTACAGCAAAAGTAACATTAATATTGTATTTCATCCAGAGTATAATTTAACTTATAAATAACTGTATTTTCGGATTTGAATGTTCCATTGTTGTTAATTAGAGGTAAATTTAAGAATAAGGAAAAAGTATAGATATCTCAGAGTAAATTGTGTTTGGCAAATTAGAAGAGACGTCCCTACGCTTTGAATAAAGATACCACCAATTTATCGGTTAAAGCAAGAGATTTCTAAGTAATTTATAGTGGTAAGCTCTTACAAAAAGTGAACACTTTATATTTTACTGGGCATATATATAAATTGCTGAAATCGCTTTGTAAAATACGGTAAATATCATAAAATTGGTGGCTGGAATGGTACTTTACCCTATTATATTTGTGTCTCAATATAATATAGTGATACCCAAATTTACTTGCTTTAACTAATAAACAACTAGATAAAATGGCTGATTAACACCAAAGAATATTATCTATTACTATAAAAATTTATGTGATTAATCTATTATTGTGGATTGTATTTACATATCTATTTTTTAAATCGCTACTTAAGTGAATAGGCTAATAAATCTTTTATAAACAAGATTTGCACGGTATGCCAATTGCTGGTTTTGCAACTGTAGATATTCCTATATATAGAAGTCTTAAATGAGTTGAACGTCGTCTGAATATGTAATTTGAGGTTATGTTTCAAATCGGGATATAACGAAATTAAGAAGAATATATATGATTCCCAGTAATATACAAAGAGCAAAGGCACAAAAGTTAAAACTTGAAGACATTTTTAATGCCATAAATGACCCTATAGTCGTTTTTGATAGGAAATTTAATGTTATAAAAATAAATAAAGCTGCAAAGAAATTCTTTATAGAAAATCCTACTGGTAAAAAATGTTTTTATACAAAACATAAATTTGCGCTTGCATGTAAAAATTGCCCAACATGGCAGACATTGAAAACTGGCAGAGTAATGACAAGCGAGATTTTAAGCCCAAAAACACGACTTCCTCTTCTTCTGAAAACATATCCGATTTATAACAGACTCAGGAATGTAAAGGGCGCAGTGTTAATTGGAAGAGAAAGTAGCGACATACCTATAAAATGGAAAATATAAAAGAACGTTGACAATTCAATGCTTATTACTTAGCATTTTGTTATTAGTAAAAGCTATTGTATTTGTTAAGTAAGGGCATTAAATGCAACCCAAAAAACTCATTTTCCTAAAAATTTGTCTATTGTTATTTGTTATCGCTTTTAACGGCTGTATAGATGGAACGAGACCACCAGTAAGAATTACCTCTGAGCTTGATAAGAGATTATACCAGGTAACACAACTGCCTCTAAACGTTGGTATTTATATTGATCCTTCTTTACGAAATCATGTCCAGGAAGAGTGGTTAAGACACTATATCTACGGTGTTAATCGCTTTATTTTCCCGATTGGGAAACCACTTTCTTCAAATATTGAGGAAATGTCGCGTTGCTTGTTTAAGAAAGCCACCACACTGAATAATTTGCAAGATAAAGAACTTATAGGTAATGAGGGCTTAGATGGCATTCTGACTATAGGTCTAAAGGAATCTGTTATTGTACTTACTATCGAAGAGGCTGTCTGGAGGGCTATTGGACAACACAAACTCTCAATTATCGCCACATTTCTTGATTCAAAACAAAATAAGATATGGGAATCAGTGGTTTCAGTTGAAGGGAAAGGTTTTGATTTTGTAACATCAAAGGTTGAACATGAATGGTGGGTTATATCCGGACCAAACTTTGCGCATGCTGTTAATGATGCAATTCAAAAGGTTACGTATGAACTAGCGCAAAAACTTATTGCTTCGAAAGAAATTTCAGAATATTTTTATAGACAAAAGTCTTGATGTTTACCTTCAAAATTATTCATTAATTGTTATGTTAGCCTCCTTTTTAAGGCGGTCAAGTAATTTGATTATCTCCACATCCAGTGCTTCCGTATATACTTTATTCTTAACATCTTCAAATTTAATATCCAGACCTTCTTTTTTATCTGTAACCTTTATTATGTGATACCCATATTCAGTCTGCACTGGTTCGCTTATCTGACCTACCTTCAAAGAAAATGCTGTATCAAGAAAGGTCTTTGCAAAATTACCTTTTTTCTGAATAAATCCAAGATCACCGCCATATTGTGCCGATGGACAATTAGAATATTTTGCTACAGCTTCGTCGAAGGATAAACCTCTATTAATCTCTTTCTTGATATCACTTATTTGCTCTAATGCTTTTGAAAATTCTTCCTTCGTTTTCATGCCTCTTGTATTTATAAGGATATGACTTATCCGTACAGATTCACCGTTAAACAAGCCTTTATTTTCCTCAAAAACCCTTTCCAGCGCTTTATTATCGAGTTTATCTTTAAAATATTTATTAAGGGCAATAGAGTGTTTTACACTCGATTTTAATTCATTTATATTGGACCCTATCAAGGCAAGAACATTTTCAAGTGATTGCGTGGTGTTTAGCTGGTTGCCTGCAAAATCCTTTGTCATCCGGTTTAATTCATCTTCAATCTCCCTTTGAGTAACAATCAAACCCTGTTTATCAACGAATTCTTCAAGTAATATATCGGTAACCAGATGGTCAATAATTTCTTGTTTAATTGAACTAAGTGTTAAAGCGTCGGCATTTTTAAAGTTTGCAAGTCTGCGCAGAACATCTTCCTGTGGTATTGTTTTGCCATTAACGGTTGCTATTATTTTTCTCTGTGCGCTCTCATCTGAAAGTGCGAATGGCTGTATTAACGCCGAAAATAATATAATAATTGGAATCAATAAAGTTCTCATCTTCTAACCTGTAAGATTATTAATTGAATATTAGGAATATCAGAAAATCCCAAAATAATATTGTTAAGCATCTAACTCGATGTTAAGGAATTTTAATCTTGTGGAGGCGCACCACAGTGCGTCCGTACATTAATAAATCTACAATCTCTGTATAACCATAATGACTATACAAAACCGTATAAAAAATGTCAAATTTATAGCAGACAAAACAGCTTTTGGATTTTTTATTTTGGCTCTCACTTAACCATTACATATATGTTAAAACTGATTTTAAGTGTTTATCGGTTCACGTCTTTCAGAATTTCATTTAGTTTACTTATTATTTTAATCCTGTGTGTACCTGGCCAGTATATGCGTGAACATCGCCTGCAATTGTAGAATTTATCATGATTCATGTACACATATTGAGGCAATATATTTTTTATTCTTTCTTTCTCAATAGTATCAATTTGTTCGTTACATAATATACATCTAGTAAAAATCTTAGATTTGTAGTCAATATTATACCTGATAATGACCTGCCTTAACTGCTCTTTATAATCACTGCTTTCGATGAAAAACGAATTCTTAGCCGACTTGCGTTCAACTAAATTTCTATCCATTGTTAATATAACACGGCTTTCCTTAAGCGCCCTGGCTATAAGGTCATCGTCAGAAATAACTGATTCGTATACTACATCATATCCAAGTATCCGTAACCACCTTGCAAGCCTGCCAAGCATCGCATCTGCTATAAACTTTACAGGTTCCAATATCATAATAAAATGATGTTTGACATTTTCTGTTTTTACTTAGCCCATAAAAGTTCTATTAGTATCCTCTGCCAACTAGATACTAAATGTTTATCTGTCTATAGTTATCGTCCTAATAGTATCAACAATCTTTGGCAATACAACCCCCGCCTTCCCCTCAATATAATAATCTGCATTAGGGAACGCCCGCTCTATATTAATTTCAACAATCTGAGCCCCGTTTTGTTGGGCAAGATGAGGTAAAGATGCCGCAGGATAAACAATTGCCGATGTACCAATCAGCAACATTATTTTACACGTCATTGACTCATGTTTCGCCTTCATTATCGCTTCAGGAGGTAATTCTTCTCCAAACAAGACAGTATTTGGTTTAAGAACTCCGCCGCACGAACAATAAGGCGGTATCCCATCCGGTATGTTTGGAGTCTCATATTTTTTGTTACATTTAAGGCAAAATATTTCTCTGATACTACCATGAATTTCTATCACATTTTTACTACCGGCTTTTATATGTAAACCATCTATATTCTGTGTTATTACACATCTTAATATCTCCATCTCCTCCAAATCCTTCAAGGCGTAATGTGCTTTGTTTGGCTTATAATCATCGTAGTTCTTTATGAATAAATCTCGTAACGACCAATACTTTGAAGGGTCTTTCATGAACACATCAATAGAAGCGTAGACCATCGGGTCATATTTCCCCCACAATCCACCTTTATCTCTGAACGTAGGTATACCGCTTTCCTCAGAAATACCTGCCCCGGTCAATGCAACGCATTGCTTCAGATTTATCATCGTTTCGGCGACTTTTTTATATAAGTTTTCCATATCGAATTGTCTGACAGAAATCTTTAACTCTATTTACCATACAAGAATAACAAATATTAAAGTTTTTACTATAGTTTAGCAATTTAACTTCTATGCCAAAATTGACAAAAATATTTTATAAGAATATAAGAATAATTGTGAAGTAATTATACATCGCTTGACACATAAATATAATGTCAATATAATTCAATTATCAAGAAATTATTATAGTTTGAGTATGTTAATACATTTAAAAAACTTTTGTTTCAGTATTTAATCAAACATATGGATTCTAAACATAGGGCATTTATGATTAGCAGAAGGGCACTAATAAAGGCTGGAGTTTTCGGGGCATGCAGTCTATGCCTCGGAAATAAACTGAGCACTTTTGCAGAAGACATATATACTCCTGAGTCACTTAAAGGTATAAACCAGGGATTTCCTGTTAAAGAAGCAATGTACTACAAAAAGCTAGAAGACCTGAGAATAGAATGCGAACTATGCCCTAGAAAATGCACTGTTGCCGATATGGAACGAGGTTATTGCGGTGTGCGGGAGAATCGCGGCGGTATATATTATACACTTGTACATTCGCGTGTGTGCGCCCTCAATATAGACCCAATTGAAAAAAAACCGCTATTTCATTATCTGCCCGGTACAAAGGCTTATTCACTTGCCACCGCTGGTTGCAATATAGAATGTAAATTTTGTCAGAACTGGCAAATCTCCCAGTATCGTCCTGAACAAATTGACAGTATCAAACTTACTCCCGATGATATAGTAAAAGATGCCCAAACAAGCGGCAGTAAAACTATTGCTTATACATATTCAGAACCTGTTGTTTTTTATGAATACATGTACGACACCTCACAACTCGCCAGAAAACTGGGGCTTAAAAGTGTTATGATATCAAACGGCTATATTCAGGAAAAACCTCTAGTAGAGTTATGCAAATATCTGGATGCAGTAAAAATTGATTTAAAAGGATTCACAGAAAAGTTTTATAGCGAGACATGTTCAGGCGAATTAAAACCTGTTCTGGATACGCTAGTAGCGCTAAAAAAGATTGGCATCTGGTTTGAAATTGTGGTGCTTATAGTGCCTACACTGAACGATAGCGAGAAGGAAATCAAAGAGATGTGTGCATGGATAAAGAATAATCTTGGTACAGATGTCCCTATTCATTTCACCCGTTTCCATCCAACATATAAGATAAAGAATCTCCCGCCAACGCCCCTAAATACTATTGAAAATGCAAGACAGATTGCAATTGATACTGGACTTCGATTTCCTTACATTGGAAATGTGCCAAATCACGAGGGTGAAAATACTTATTGTCCGCACTGTAAGCAGGTAATAATCCGAAGAGTCGGATTCTCAATATTAGAAAATCACATTAAAGACGGTAAATGTAAGGATTGCAGTCAGCCAATCCCTGGGGTATGGTCATAATAGTTATGATCTAAAAATTGCGGTCTAACGCGGATGAACACTGATTTATGCTGATTTTTCAATAAAATATACAAGCATTGTCACATAATGGGTTAGTTAACACAAAGAATTAAGTTGTTACTTGTACTTATCTGTGTCAATCTGTGTCCAATTGCAGAATTTAGTTATGAATCAAGATACAATATCACTCCAAAATAAATTCAGAACCCATTGAATAGACAGGAAATTCTTTTGTATTGAATGTGCCTAGTTAAATATGCACAATTATCTAATATATTGACATATGATTCATGCCGTTGACCATATCAATCTTGTAGTTTCTGACCTTGAACGCTCGGTACAATTTTACACAAAGTTGCTAGGGTTCAGAGAAACCAAGAGGGCACACCTTGAGGGTAAATGGATAGAGACGATTGTTGGTCTTAAAGGTATCAGCGCAGACGTTGTTTACATAATGGCGCCTGCAGGTGAACCGCGGCTAGAGTTGCTTTGCTATAAATCGCCAAAAGGCGAGGCAATTCCTGTAAATTCCCTTGCAAATACAATTGGGCTGAGACATATTGCCATGCGGGTTGATGGTATCCATAACATGGAGAAACACTTGAAGGAGGCCGGGGTAAAGGTAATCAGCGAACCTGTTGTTGTGCCTGCAAGCACAATAACGCACGAGGCGGGACAAAAAACACTCTTTTATATTCTCGACCCAGACGGGATATTGCTGGAATTGGCTGAATACAAGTAAAAAAACACACCTTACCAAACACCGTTCACATATTCAGGGCTTCTTATTTAGTGGAAATACATTGTAACCACAGCATGCAAACAGGAAACATGGGCTTATCTGACATTTACGTCACAGGGGTCACATCTTCGTAGCTAACGACCAAGCTCACCTGCCGCTATGGAGCGCATCTTTGGGCAATCTTTTTTATTAGATTCAATTTACGATTTAATTTCCCCAACTTGATTTCATGCTCCCATATTCTGATTACGACCCAGCTTTTATCTTTTAAACCTTTTGTTGTTTTTTTGTCCCTACTTTTATTATTCGCGATTTTGGTGCGCCAATAATCTTTATTTGAAGCAGGCATACGGCAATGACTGGGACAGCCGTGCCAAAAGCAGCCGTCAATGAAAACCGCTATCTTTAAGCGTGGAAAAACAAAATCAGGATTGCCAGTTACTGGATAATTGCGGTGCCAGCCGGTAATGCTTTTTTCCTTAAGGATGGAAAGAAAACGAAGATCTGTGGATTTATTGTTTGCAGACTTCACACTCGCCATTATTCTTGAGCGTTCCGTTTTTGAAAATGTATCCACCATATCACTTGATAATTTCTATCCAAGACTCATCGAATTTGATTGCCTTGAGGATTTCGTTTCGGTTGACTATTGGAGGTTGCTTAATTCTTATCGCGAGCCTGTCGTCAGGAACGTCCTCAACGATGGTAAACTGAGAACCATGAGGCTGCCAAGTGAAGATGTGTTGGTTGCTGTCCTTATTAAAGCCCTCTAAGTTGTTCCTCTCGTTCCATTGCCACCAATAATTTTCGCTTCTATGAAGAATTGTCTCAAATTCAAACACAGCGGCTTCAAGCAAGTCATCGGATTTAATGAGCACAACTGTCCTGACATGCTTGTAGAGTTTGCGGATTCCCGCCACACGCTCATTCCATATAGAAAGAATCTTACCACCAAGTTCTTCTGGGTCAGCATCGCTGATTTCGCGGTCGCCAAAAGAATAAATTGGAGAATTTCTCCCTGAAATCAACCGGACTTTAGAAACCGTTGACGGTTTTTTATTCTTAACTGTTTTTGCTCCCCATGCTGTTTGTTGGAGAACGACATCGTCTAAGCCGACATTTGAAGGCTTCCATTGTGCGCTGACAAGACGCGCGAATATTTCTTCCCAATCCTCGCCTTCAAGCCTTGGCGTTCCACGAGACGCAAGGAAGCAAACAAGCTCTCTACCCAAATTGAACGGAAAGTCTTTTGGAAATTTATTTAGAGGATAAGGCGGCTTGTACTTCTCTACTGTTCTTAATTTTGGATTTTCTGCCATATCTTGCCTTTTTTTCAAAAATCCTCATTTGACCATCAATAATATAATGCTGAAGGTCATAATTGCTGTAATCAATGTGTCCGTTATTCCAGCCCTGAGATACAAATAAATTTTTTAAAACTGCTTTAGCTATAGGCACGGGCAGGCTGTTTCCCGCCTGTTTTCGAATCTGGCTGTAATTGCACACAATTTTAAAACTGTCTGGAAATCCTTGTAACCGTAACATTTCACGAGGAGTGAGTCGCCTTTCGCCGTTAACCAGCAAATAATTGTATGAAGCTCCAGCACGTAAAGCACAGGAATAGGGATATGCGCTGATGTGTCCTGCTTTATTTTCATGCCATATTGTAAGCTCATTGGTAGGTTTATGCTTTTTTAGACGGTTTGCCCTGATATACTCAGAAGCATAGTGTTGTTCAGGCACATTACTCTCCAAAATTTCCTTTAGGGGAGTCATTGCTGCGCCGCCTTTCGGCCAATTGAATGAGCAAGGTTTCTTAAAGCCGACAATAAAAATGCGTTCTCTTTTTTGAGGAAGGCCGAATTCAAGGGCATTTAAAACTCGAAAATCAGCAAAATAGCCTAAATCTCGCAAACCTGACATTATACGTTTGAGAGTTTTGCCTTTATTATGACCTGCCAATAATTTCACATTCTCAAGAACAAAAGCTAGTGGTTTTTTTGCTTCAAGTATGCGGGCAATCTCAAAGAAAAGGGTACCGCGAGTGTCGTCGAAACCTTTTCTGTGGCCAATTATACTGAATGGCTGGCAAGGAAAACCGGCAAGAAGGATGTCATGATTAGGTATGTTTTCAGCTTTAACAGCCGTAATATCGCCCACTGGCTTTTCGCCAAAGTTGTTTTCATAAGTTCTTTGACAGTCTTCATCAATATCGCTTGAAAAAACGCATTTAACAGGAATGCCTGACTCATCGGCGGTCTGTTGAGTGGCAATGCGAAAGCCGCCAATGCCACAGAATAAATCAATGTATCGAATTTCCTTTGGGGTCATTTTCCTATGATTTGTCATGTCAATATCAATACCATTATAGGGGCAGTTTATTCAAGTATCTTTTTAATGCCCAACTTATAATTAGACTGCCTAATTAATTTATTCTTTTACCCAATATGAGCAAACTAAAACTTCTCATTTCTGATCATCATTATTTGAAAATTATCTTACAACAATCCGGTAAATATAATCAATAAGATTTCTATAATTCCGTAAATATTTCCATAGAATTTATTTTATTATTATAGATTGGATAAAAGTAAATAAATACATACCTTAAATTCACATTAATTATTTAAATACACATTAATCCAGCTTTCATAATACCTATTAATTTTAATGTATGCATCCAAATAGTTGATTTCTCTTACCATTTTATATTAAAATAAATACGTCTCTTAAAGAGATATTAAGCATTACTTAACACATTATGTTTATTTCTATTTTAATCTACGCACGAAATACACGAAAATGACTAAATTTAATTCGTTTCTTTCGCTTGTTTTGTGGGTGATACACTGCTGCCGAATGCAGCCCAATTTGTTAATTGCACATGGAAAACTTAATCAAACTACTTCATAAAAATAAAATTTTTAAAGATATACTCTCTAATCTTCAGTCTGGCAGGGACTGCTCCGTAAATGGATTGTGGGGGTCGTCTGCGAATTTCTTTACATCGGCTATTTTACTTGAACATCTGAAATCGTCCAGTACAAGAGCCAGATTATTGCTGGTTGCACCACACATCGAGGAAGCGAAAGAGGATTTTGAGGATTTAAATACCTTTCTGGAAGGACACGTCAGTTTATTCCCGGCTTTTGAAAACTTAGTTGAACAAGCCAGCGAAATTGAGTCTGAAATACAATCGCAAAGGCTTCAAATCATAAATCAGATAATACACGACAGTTCACTTAAAAAGCTGGATATTATCGTTGCGCCAATCCATGCAGTTTTACAGCCGGTTCCATCCAAAGGATCAATTTCTAAAAATGTTATAAGTATTCGTAAAAATCACGAACATCCCATGGAGGAGCTTGTAGCATGGTTACACGACCACAATTACCAATCTGTTTATCAGGTAGAAAATTCTGGAGAATATGCTACACGAGGCGGAATTATTGATGTTTATTCTTACGCTTCTGAATATCCATATCGTATAGAATATTTCGGAGATGAAGTCGAATCCATCCGTAAATTTAACATTGAATCCCAGCTGTCTGAAGACACATTAAACTCGTGCCAAATATTTTCTATAATTGAATTTAAAGATACATGCCTTAGCCATACCAGCGGCGAAAAGGCATCTTTACTTTCATATCTCAATAAAGAAACAATAATTATCCTTAAGGAACCTGCTTCATTGGAAGAGCAGTCTAACAAGTTGCTGAATAGCTTCAACAACAGTGAATTGTTCAGCTTTAGAGATATATCCAGTCAATTTAAATCATTTGTTAATATAACAATAACAAAACTACCTCTTGCCTCATCAAATGGGCAATATACATTTCATGTAAAGTCTGCTGATAATTTCTCACAAAGCGTTCAGAACATTGTTACTGAAATCAGTAATATTATAAAAGCAAACAAAAATACTGTCATTCTGTGTAACAATACTGCAGAGGAACACAGATTTAAAGAAATAATTAACGAGTCAGATTTAAAGAATAATGATAGTTTAAACTTACAAATAGGGTACATACGTAATGGTTTCCAATTTACTGAAATACAAACCGCTATCCTTGCTCATCGTGAAATCTTTCATCGTTATAAGCAGCGCCGCGAAATAAAGAAACCAGTCCTTACGCGAGCAATTGATTCATTTCTGGAATTAAAAAAAGGTGATTATGTAGTCCACTTATCGCATGGGATTGGCCGTTTCCTATGTATGGAGACGATTGAAGAGGAAGGTTATAAAAGGGAATTTCTGATTATCGAATTTAACGAGGGCACAAAGATATACGTTCCAGCCGCTAAAATTGAGTTGATACAAAAGTATATTGGCAGTTCAGAACATCATCCGAAGTTAGATAAAATCGGTTCAAAACACTGGGAGGTCAGGAAAAAGAGGGTTGAGAATGCGGTATCCGATATTGCAAGCGATTTGCTATGTGTACAGGCGTTAAGAAACGCAAAGGAAGGTATTGTCTATCCTGAAGACAATGATTGGCAAAAAGAGTTTGAGGCTGAGTTCATATATGAAGAGACCCATGACCAGCTACGAACAATGGAAGATATTAAACGTGATATGGAGTCTAAAAGACCCATGGACCGTCTCATTTGCGGTGATGTTGGTTACGGTAAAACTGAACTTGCCATGCGCGCCGCATTTAAAGCCGTTATGAATGGTAAACAGGTGGCGATGCTCGTTCCAACCACGATTCTTGCACAGCAGCATTACAAGACATTCTCTGAGCGTATGGCAGATTACCCTGTCAAAATTGAGGTAAGCAGCCGTTTTAAAACACATAAGGAACAACATGAAGTTATTGAAAAAACATCAGCAGGACTTATAGATATACTAATCGGTACTCACCGTATTTTGCAGAAGGACGTTTACTTTAAAGACCTTGGACTTGTTGTTATTGATGAGGAACAACGGTTTGGTGTTGCGCATAAAGAACGTCTCAAACAAATGCGCCGGTTGGTAGACGTGCTTACCCTGACGGCTACGCCCATTCCCAGAACGCTTCATATGTCACTGATGGGAATTAAAGATATTTCATCGCTTAATACCCCGCCGCTGGGCAGGCAGGCTATAACCACAAGGATTATAAGGTTTGACAAAACGTATATTCAACAGGCAATCAGACTCGAACTAAATCGTGATGGGCAGGTATACTTTGTTCATAACCGAGTGTATAACATCGAACGGATTGCCAGGAATTTATCGGAAATTGTTCCCGAGGCAAGGATATTAACTGTTCACGGACAGATGGATGAGAAACTCATGGAGCAAAGGATGAAAGACTTTGTAAATGGCGAAGCTGACATGCTTGTTTCAACTACGATTATTGAGTCAGGACTGGACATCCCCAATGTTAATACGATATTTATAAATTGCGCTGATACTTTTGGTCTTGCAGATTTACATCAGTTACGAGGCAGGGTAGGGCGGTACAAACATCATGCATTTGCATACATTATAATCCCGGATGACCGTCCTATCACTCCAGATGCTGAAAAACGTGTAAAAGCAATCGAAGAATTTGCAGAACTTGGCGCTGGTTTTAAGATTGCCATGCGCGACCTGGAAATCAGAGGTGCTGGAAACATACTTGGCACAGAACAGCACGGTCACATTGCTGCTGTAGGGTATGAAATGTATTGCAGGTTACTGGAAATAGCAGTACGCAAGGCAAGACATGAATCTGTAGAAGAACCAGTAGACGTCTCAATTGACTTGAAAATCGAGTCTTTTATTCCACGAAGTTATATATCTGATGATTCAATAAAGATGGATATATACCGAAGATTGAATCGTTCCGCTTCTTCTGATGAAATAATGGCTATTTCGGAAGAACTGGTTGATCGCTTTGGTGGAATTCCTCTTTCTGTAAAAAATCTGCTTTCTGAAAGTAAATTAAGGATTATTGCTCAAAAATCAAAAATTCGTTCCATTATAAGGGTTAATAATATATTGTATGTACGTGTAGCCGACTTGAAAAAGGCGGAGAATTGTTTGTATAATCTAAAAAAATACATACGCATTATTAATGAAGATACTTTACATCTAAGACTGCCATACAATAGAATAAAATCAGAGGATTTGCTGGAATATCTGAATAAATCAATTAAAACTAAGGTATAACTCCAATTGCTATGAAAATATCGGTTAAATTCCCAATATTTCTTTTTTTGTTTGCAATAATCTTAATTCCCGCCGTATCACAAGGAGCGGTGGACGATTTTAACAAGAATAATATTAATTCTATCAAAGCCATTGTAGGCGATGAAATTATCACAAGAGAAGATGTCCTGAAACGTGCAGTCGTTGCCATAAGAGAGGCACAAGGTAAGTATAAGGAAGAAGAATTTATTGAAAAAGTTGAAGAAATATTGGAAAATACCTTGTATGAGTTAATTGACAGGAAGGTCTTGGTAAAAGAGGCGCAACAAATATTTGGCACGAATGAGGCAATGATGAAAGAGATCGAAAAAGACTTAGAATCCTTTATGAAAGGCGCTGTTAAAAATGTTGGCTCTTTATCAAAATATTATGAAATTGCCGAATCTCAGGGAATTAATCCCGTCGAAAAAAGAAATGAGTTAAAAGAAGATATTATGATAGACAAGATAATTAAGGAGAATGTTTACAATAGGGTTAAAATACAACCTAAATCACTCAGGCGATATTATTGCGAAAATATTAGTGAATTCCACCAAGAAAAAGAAGTGCATTTAAGACATATTATGATTAAATTCTCTGCACATGATAATAATAAGGAAGAAGCCCTTCCCATAGCCAGACAGGCTATAAAGCGTTTGCAGAAAGGAGAGGATTTTATAGCGCTTGCCAAAAAATACTCGGAAGGTCCTAATGCAGAGAATGGAGGATTAATGAGTCCGGAAGAAACAAATGAATTAAGGAAAGACCTCAGAGATATTGCCTGTAATCTAAAAGACAATGAGTACAGCAAAATACTGGAATCTCCGGTTGGTTACCATATATTTAGAATGGAACTTAATAGACCTGAAATGACACAACCATTTGAGACAGTGCAGGATGAAATATACAAAAAGCTTTATAAAGAGGAAATAAGCAGACTAAAAAGGTTATACATTGACAGCCTTAAAGCAGGTCTTTTTATAAAAGTCTATAATTAAACTTAGCTTCTATTTAACAACTTATGTATTTACATATATTATGTAAGATGTCGGTAACGCTCCACCACATCAAGACGCACAACAGACCCGTCAATCGGTTGTCCATTTGTAATATTAAATAAGTTTTCCCAGCCTTTTTCTTTCCAGAGATTTATATCAATCTTCTGCATATTCTTTACCCCCAGGTGGTCACTCCATAGATTAAGAAGCAGTTCTTTAATTATATTCTTTTTGTTTGAATCCCTTTCTGTATGTTTCCACCAGACGTTCATTTCGGAATC
Source organism: Planctomycetes bacterium RIFCSPLOWO2_12_38_17 (assembly GCA_001830285.1). Taxonomy (GTDB): domain Bacteria; phylum Planctomycetota; class Brocadiia; order Brocadiales; family Brocadiaceae; genus PLOWO2-12-38-17. The sequence goes on from MHYY01000011.1 coordinate 58,766, forward strand.
CTGTTCACCGTTAAGTCCCAAACTTGTAGGGCTTATATTTGCCGAGCCTATTGTTGCCCAGTGCTGAATTTCTGTATTTGATTGACAATTCAGAAAGATTGAACATTTGGAATGGATGTATATATTACTATTTAGAAGAAAGTTACGATATCTGTTATTAGGTGTATTTGAATTTTGTGGATTGTTAGGAGCATTATCTGCTTTCATATTACTAACTAAAGTATATGCCATAATATCGCTGACAGTCATTACTTCATTTACTTGTAAGGTGACACACGGAACGCAGGTTGTACTGAGTTTGGTTGTGGATATGGGGCTGGTTGTAACCCACTAAATAACTGATTTGGTCGTCTTCTTAATTTTTGTTCAAGGTGTTTCCTATTCATGTTTATCGCCTCCCTGTAAAAAGGATGTTGGTAACTCGCGATTGGAAACTACAGAAAGATTCAAATAAATAATACTTACACGGCTTGCATTCTTCGCATTATAACATGGAAATATTTAAACATTGTATCATAATACTTCTCCTAGTTTTTTTGACTTTAGTGTGGCGGCCTCAACGGCGTTTATTATCGCTGACCTGAATTTACAATCTTCTAATTTGCTTATTCCCTCAACTGTTGTACCGCCAGGAGATGTTACTGCATCTTTTAATTGTGCAGGATGTTGTCCTGACTCTAAAACCATCTTTGCGGCACCCAGTACGGTTTGTGCGGCAAGTGTGGTAGATACATCTCTCGGTAGTCCCATTTTAACGCCGCCATCAGATAAAGCCTCAATGAACATATAGACATAAGCAGGACCGCTCCCGCTTAAACCAGTAACGGCGTCAAGATACTTTTCATCCAGACGGAATACCTTCCCAACTGCATTAAATACGGTGTGTACAAATATTGCATCTGTTTCTGTAGCGTATTTACCAGAGGCAAACGCAGTAGCAGAAGAGGCAACAAGGCAAGGCGTATTAGGCATTACACGTATTACACGAGTACCTTCTTTTAATCTGGATTCTATAAATCTTATCGGTATACCTGCGGCAATTGATACAACAAGATGCCGATTGGTAATATCGTTCTTAAGTTGATTTAGAACATCATTCATCAACTGTGGTTTTATAGCCAGAATAACAACATCGGCAAAAGTTACAACTTCTTTATTGTTTTGAGTGGTTTTTATACCAATATCTGCGGTTAAATATTTGCAGCGTTCCATTAACGTATCACTAACCATGATGTGGTTAGTGTCACTAAGTCCTGCCTCAATAATGCCCCTACACAGGGCTTCCCCCATCTTACCGCCACCGATAAATCCAATCATTTCTTTAAGCATAATAGTCAATTCAAGATTTAATAAATATCTAGAATGGGTAAAGAAACATATTCTAATGTCTTATAACGTTCGGGATTATATCTTTATTTTTTACAAAATCAAGGAAGGAATATTAAAACAATTTGCATGAGGTTATTTTGACATCTTTATTATAATGTTTTATAATTTATACTAATAAAAAATATTAAGGTTAAAACAGGAGTAGTCTGATGGACAAGCATACTGAAAAAGGATATACACCTTACCAGCAAAAGGTTATTAAGAACTTTTATGAAAATAAGGACCTTCGTCTTGTACAAAAGATGGGCGAGTTAGTATCAAATATGTACCTGGAAAAGAGCGAAAAGAGACTCGAATCTGGGTGGAAAAAGATAGAAAAAATACTTACAGATTTAAAAGTATATCCTAATGAGATAGAATATCTGACAAAAGATAAAAACCTTTCATTAATTACAAAAAAATTGGCAGATATTTTTTAACTTATTTAATGAATACAGTCATCAATAACAAATTCATGGCAAGTAAGTTAAAAAGAGGAAATTTATAGTTGCTAAATTTGTTATCTTCTCAAAAAGAACTTCTGGCATAAAAGCTATTTACTCTTAGCTGACTTTGACTGTTTTTTATATAAGCTAAAATAGTTATCTGCGTCTATTTTCATACCCTTAGCCTTATATACATTGCCAATGTCATTATAAATCTCAATATTGCTAGGATTTGACATTACGGCTATTTGAAATGCGTTTATTGCGTCATCATATTTTTTCTTTTGCATGTAAATCTTACCCAAACGGTATTGGGCATCTGAATTAGTTGAATTTATTTCAATTGTTCTATTATAATATTTAAATGCTTCTTCTGTATTTCCTGCCCTGTCACATAATGAAGCAATATTATAGAGCGCATTTTCGTTTCCAGGGTCAATCTCCAGCACCCTAGTATATTCTGCCAGCGCTTCCTTATCCATGCCTTTCAAAGAATAAACTATGCCAAGGTTCAGGTATGTTATTAAAAGATTTGGATCTAATTCAACACGTTTCTTCAGTACCTTTATGGCATCGTCGTACTTGCCAATCGTGGAATAAGCAATACCTAACATAGAGTGCGCGGAACGATGGTCAGGACTAATTTCTATAGTTTTCTGAAAATATACAATCGCCTTATCAAAATCACCCTTATCAAAATACGCAGAGCCGAGATTATAAGAGGCATCGTCGTCTTTGGGTCTGTGTTCTAAAACCTTTTTAAATGACTCGATGGCATTATCATGCATACCTTTCTGATAATACGCAATTCCAAGATTTTTATATGCCTCAATATTATTAGGATTTATTTCCAAAGATTTTTTATACATTTCAAGTGCTTCATCATATAGTCCATATTGTGCGTAGCTCATCCCTTGTTTATAATATTCTCTTGCGAAATCAATATTAGCGGAATTACCCTTTCCCCTGCCAGCAGTATTTTCATCCTGTGCCATCAAATGAACAGGATATAACAATCCCAGAGTTGCAATATTGCAACAGAATGTCATAGCTATAATTCTTTTTAGGTTCACAAATTTACTTCCCTTCGTTAATTAGATGATATTGATAAATGACAAATTAAACCCAATTATACTAGTTATATAAATCATATTTCAATTTTTTCTTTTAAGACGCACACAAAGCTTTCCCAAATATAAAATTATTAGGATAACACATAACAACGCGACATCTGTTGGACCGGTTGGAAGATCGTAGCGATAGGAAATATAAAAACCAATAAAAGATGCGGTGGTACCTATGATAGATGAAACAATGCAAAATGGAAGAATACCGCGAACAACCATCCTAGCGGCAACTGGAGGTATCAACAGGAATCCAAAGATAACCAATGGGCCAACGGTCATTACTCCGAAGGAAATAACTATGCCGATAATCAGATAGAGCATGATGTCCCACAGTATAACCTGCTTTCCAAGGGTAATTGCCATATCGGTGTCATACGATACCAGCACAAAATTGCGATGAAACCCTACCAAACAAATAAAGATCGTGCCGTAAATAACCAGCATTGACCATAGGTAGAAATCAGGAATGGAAACGATCTCCCCCCGAATCATGGAAAGCACTTCTGTTTGTCCATATGGATTCCAGGAAACAAACAATATAGAAACTGCACCTGCAAGAACGTAAGTAAACCCTATTCGGTTTTCAGTAAATCCCTTTCGTTTGCGTTCAAGGATGGCTAGGGTAAAGATGGCAATGAGCGCAAAGATAACGGAACCTGTCAATGCCATCGTCTTCTCGGATTCCATGTGTGGGAAAAAATGCCATCCGATTGTGTGCAATAAAAATGCAAAGGCAATTCCTGCATTTGACACTTGAGGCAAGGCTATACCCAATAAAACCATTCGACGCAGCACAAAAAATATACCGACCTGTGGACACACAAATCCCACGATCAATCCTGCATAAAATGCGTTTCTCAAAAGAAAATGTGGATTAATTATCTCTAAAAGGTGTTCCATCTATAATTATCCCTAAGTTGGTATTTCATCGATCGTTGATAAAGAAATTATCTCTTCCAATGAGCCAAGTACTACTTTATTGTGGTGAATATGGATTATTTTATTTACCCAGCTTGGAATATGCTGAACCTCGTGGGTGACCATCATAATCGTTAATTGGCGCTTTTTGTGTAATTCAGAGATAAGTTCTATGATTTTCTTTTGGGCAATAATATCAACCCCTGTAATGGGTTCGTCAAGCAGCAAAACATTTGGTCTTGTAGCCAATGCACGAGCAATGAGTATCCGCTGTTTCTGACCACCTGACAATTCAGAAAATAATTTCTTTCTCATATCGAGCATTCCGACATCTTTTAAACATTGTTCTATCCAAACACGGTTAGTTTTTGGGGTAGGACAAAATGGTTTTGCCTGTCCGAAAGTGCCCATCAACACCACCTCCTCTGTTGTAAAAGGATATATTTCGTCCAGGTACTGACGCTGCGGTACATAACCAAATCGTGTGGGATGACCATCACCGTATCTGATAGCACCTTGAATAAGCGGAATAATCCGCAGAATGGTTTTGAACAGCGTGGTTTTTCCAGAGCCGTTCGGTCCAAAAAGGACTACGAACTCCCCCACTTTTAGAGAAAAGTTAATGTCTTTGAGGAGAACTTTTCCACTATAACCAATCGCAACATTTTCCAGTGTGATACAATTATCTGTGTTCATGATTGTTATGATTTCGTTTTCAGGGCTGATACGATTTGATTAATAGTATAATCAAAAAGGGCAAGATAGTCGTCTGTTTCTTTTTGCCCTCCTACCATGATTGGTAAAATAACAACCTTTGCCCCCGTTTGAGCAGCGACAAACTCCGGTACTTTACGTTCCCGAAATTGTTCAATAAGAATAAGTTTAACCCCTTCATTTTTCATCTTTGGAATAAGGCTGTTGATATGGGTAGGGGAAGGAGGAATTCCCGGCTTTGGTTCAAGTGTTCCTACCACATTCAGATTAAACCTATTTGCAAAGTAAGGAAACGTTTTATGATAGGTAACAATTTTTGTCCCACGAAATGGCTCTAACATTTTTTGCCATTCGGATAATTTCTGATCCAGTCTTTTTGTAAAATCCTTTAAGTTGTCCTTATAATAGGCACAATTTGCCGCATCGATTTGGCATAACCGCTCACAGATATGCGTTGCGACGATTCTTCCGTTTAATGGATCCAGTGAATAATGTGGGTTTCCCATGGGGTGGACATCTCCCAT
>MHYY01000012.1:0-7958 GCA_001830285.1 Planctomycetes bacterium RIFCSPLOWO2_12_38_17
TATAAAACTGTTTATCACGATATCCGCTCAGTTGCTGAAGTTGCTGGTGCTATTCCTGTAAAAGTAATAATCGAAACAGGACTTCTTATGGATACCGAAAAGATTGCTGCCTGTCTATTGGCAATTCGCGCAGGGCGGCATTTGTTAAGACCTCAACAGGTATCAATACGCGTGGGGTAACAGTCGAAGACGTCAAATTGCTAAGAGCTGTATCAGGCGACAGGATAGGCATAAAAGCTGCTGGTGGAATTCGTGATTTTCACAGCGCACTTGCTTTAGTAGAAGCCGGGGCAAACTTGTTAGGTTGTTCATCATCAGTCGCAATTGTAACTGAAAGATTATAGAATAAACTTATAAATAGTTGAATAGTATTAATCATGCCTGATTCTATAAATTACAGGAAATACATTGTTTTGTTATATTATAAATATACAAGAGGTTCTTTAGATGCACTATTTATAACAAAATGAACAACATAAAAAGATATCCATGTTATTTAGCCTGGCTGGCAGCCGGTGTCATTATCATGTTCTGGAAACTTGACGATATAGTTGGACTGCATAGGGATGAGGCAATATTTGGTCTTTCTGCAGAGATGATTCTGAATGGCGCAAGACCACTGTATGGTATTTTTAACTATTATACATCGCCCGTCTATGCTTATTTGCTCGCTATCATTACAAAAATATTTGGAAATTCAATATGGAGTTTACGTTTCTTAGGTCCTGTTTTTGCGCTCATAACGATTGCTGCTATTTTTGATATTATTCGCCAATATTCTCATATTCGTGCAAGATGGATAGCCTGCTTTCTTATAACCTTTCCACCACTTATTATGTTTTCGCGGCTTTGTGGTGAAATATTTGCCCTTAATCCCTTCCTCTTCTTTGGTACGATTTGGATTTACGTCAGACTCTGCCTGAATAAGAAAAAGCATATCGGTATAATCGGCTATATGCTGGCTGGATTCCTTTTGTCATTGGGAATTTGGAATCATGTAATATTTCTGCCAAGTGTCTTATCACTTATCATATGTTATTTGATATTCATGTGGCCCGGCTTACGCCAATTTATTTCTCAAAGTATTTTCTTCTCTGCAGGGGTTTTAATTGGCTTGATTCCCCGATTCTTCCCGGCTTTGATTTATGGAAAGGTTTTAATCCCAGATAAACCATCAATCCCACTTGCTTCTATAAAGGCTTCACTATTAAATCTCCTTTATACACTATCGGGAGACGGACTTTACGCACGATTCTCAGGTGGAAGCACTATTCCTTTCACCTGGGGAATGTTGGGTATTCTAATAGTCATTTTGGCAACGTTCTTTTATCTAAGACACGAAAGAAACGAGGAGAAAACATTCTGTGGGATATGGGTTTTCCTGGTGCTTAACTTTTTTGGAATCTGGTATATTACGCCTTTTGGCTCAATGGGTTCACGCCTCTGGTTAATCCATGCATGGCTCTTTCCAATTTTAATTGGCATGTGGATAAAGGAGTTCAACACATGGAAATGGCGCATCACAGGCTGTGTATTTATTTTATTAAATCTAATATTACTCCTGCTGAATTACTATATACCGAATAGCCGTTCAAATGGCTTTATCAGTCCTTCTGTATACGTGGGAGGCAAATATGATAACACCTGGGATTATTATGACCACCGTCAGATTGTAAAAAAGCTGTCTCAAACAGATAGCGAATATTTATTTGTATCTAATGCGAATGTATTTACTTTTTATTATCTAATGCCTGAAGATCAAAGACATAAAATAAAACTGCTCTGGACGCTTAATCTTTTAGGTCCAGAAAACACACCAGAGATTCGGAATCTCTATAGCAGCTTTATATACAAAGGACCCATGCCAGAATCATCACTCTTTGTATTTTATGATTCAGACAAAGATTATCTGAACGAGTTCTCAAGGTTATGGTTTTATCCTTCGACTATTTTAGATAGCGAACTCAGCATCCCCGGTTTTAAGATATTTCGGTTTAAATAAAAACATACAAATACTTTTTAGTGATTTTTCAATTATGCGGGCTGTTTATATCGTTTAACGTCAGAAACAACTTCATTGCGTATCGCAATCTTATCTGCGCAGTTTGAAAAGAAATCGTACCCGGAGCCTGCCTCACCAATAATGTGTATCATCTTCTCTGCATCATTAACCTTCACACCGCCCAGTACAGTAACACCCCTTTTAAAAAGCGGCTCTGGATACACACTCGCAGTAGGTCCGACAACGATAATCTCGCTTGCCTTCCTTGCGAGTCCAAGAATAGGTTCGAGAGTATGATTAACGAGCGTAACACCAGTTATAATAATTATATCTCCCCCAGGCACAATCTCCTGCAAACGGTTATCTGGTTCTATCTTAACCATGTCGTTTTTACCAACTGCCTTCGGATTCTTTTCGATGACAAATAGTTTCTTAGTAACCTCTTGGATTCTCTTTATAAATGGCGGAAACGCCCCGACCATAACAACCGTATCTTTTTCTGTAATATCTATAAGGTCTAATACATCTCCATAAATAGAAGGTTTGTATTTACATTTATTGTCTTCAAATAAGATTGCAGAGAGCGCATTTATTGTTGCAATACCAACCGCTGCCTTGAGGACATTGTCATCTATGGCATATTCCATAAGGTCATTAGTAGTTAATTTAAGCAATTCCCCTGCCTGCGGCATCTTTGCATGAGAACGAGGACAGCACACCGCCTCCGGTATCTCCTGAACAGGTGTATATGACATGCCTGCGTGTCCCGTGCTTAACACAACGCCAGTATAAAACACCCCTATTCGTAAGTCTTTTGGAGTAAGATTAAATCTACTAATTATGTCAGACTTTTTGATAATCTGAATTAATTCACGAACAATAGACTTTCTTTCATACATATTCTTTGTGCCTCATTAATTTTAAAATAGTAGCACATTATTTATTCAATCGTTTATAGCCCTGTATATGCAATATATTCATAGATAATGTTTAATCCTCTTACATAAGATCCACATAGATTGCTTACATATGATATCAAGCTAATGAACTTGACCGGCTTGATTATTTACTATTTAAAATTATTAAGCATTATTGTAACATCATTCGTATACCAATTAGATACTGCAAGGTCGGTTCTTCCATCCATGTCAAAGTCTCCTGTTGTGACAGAGGTTGGCCTTCCTCCCGCAATAAAATCAGTGCCAAAATAGAATGTACCATCTCCCATACCTATAAAAACAGATACAGTGTAACTGAGTTCATTCGTTACAGCAATGTCTTGATGTCCGTCGTCATCAAAGTCTCCGATACTGACAACTGATGGTAATTCCCCGACAGGGAAACGATTAATTGCATTAAAAGTCCCATCGCCAATTCCAAATAGAATGTAAATATCATTCGACCCAAAATTGGCGCCAACAAGGTCTATATGCCCGTCCTCGTTAACGTCTGCAGTAGTAACTGAATATGGCCACAGACCAACGTCATACTTTTCAGCAGTATTAAAAGTTCCGTCACCCATTCCAAGGAAGACAGAAACCTCAGTGCCTCCTAAATTACCCACCGCTAAATCATCTATTTTATCGTGATTAAAGTCCCCTACAGTTATGGAATGAGGATTGTCTCCTGAATAATATATTTTTCCATTATCGAAAGTACCGTTCCCTTTGCCCATTAAAATAGATATGAAACGGCTACCATACAAGGCTGCAGCCAGATCTTGGTTCCCGTCTTGATTAAAATCTCCTACGCCCACAGCGGTTGGCGTTGGCCCTACAAAATATTTCTCAGGGTCTTCGAATGTACCATTACCTTTACCTAATAAAATAGAAACCGTTCTACCGCCAATATCAGCAGTAACAACATCCTGATTTGCATCTTTGTTAAAATCGCCCACCGAAACGGCATGTGGATTCACACCTATATCAATATTTGAATAAGGCAGGAATGATCCGTCTCCATTTCCGAGTATAACAGATATGTTCGTACTATCTATATTTGCGGTCACTAAATCAGGAATTCCATCATTATTAAATTCACCCGTTGAAGACCAGTGTGGTCCAAGCCCTACGGCATAAACGTTTGACAGACCAAAAGTGCCGTCGTTATTCCCTCTTATAAAGGAAAAGTTATCGCTCCCATTATTAATGGCTACAATATCCATCCATGCATCACCATCAAAGTCTTGTGTTACTATAAAACTCGTCCTGACACCAGACGTAATCTCCTGATTATTAATGAAATTTCCATTCCCATCCCCGAAATATATAATAACACTATTTCCGCCTCTAACCCCTGCGTTAGTGCCAAAATTACCAACTGTGAGGTCCTGAAGCCCATCCTTATTGAGATCGGCAACTGTTATTGTCTTTGGATGGGATTTTTTCCTTGGTCTTTTATCAACTAAAATGGTATCGGTCACATTGAAAGCACCCTTCCCTATACCCATTAAGATAGTAACACTATCACTTTCAAAATTAGATACAGCTATATCCTGATACGTGTCTTTGTTAAAATCTCCAGTCATTGCCATTGTAGGGAGTTTGCCAACCTTATAGGATGAAGTTGTTGTAAAACTGCCCTTCCCGTTTCCATCCATTATAGAAATGGTGTTATCTCCGGCATTAACACAGATTATATCTTTAATATTATCATTGTTAATGTCGCTTACAGCCAACCATATTGGACTAACGCCGGTCTTATAGTTTTTATTTAGTATAAAAGTCCCGTCTCCTCTTCCAAGAAATACCGAAATGGTATCATCATTAAAATTTGCCACAGCCAGGTCCTGATATAAGTCGTTATTAAATAAATCGGCTATAACACAAATTGGTTTACTGCCTGCGTGAATTGTTGTACCTGTTCCAAAAGAACCTTTACCTATGCCGGGGAGGATGGAAATAGTATCATTCTCAATATTTGCAGTTATTAGATCTTTATAACCATCAGCATTAACATCACTGGTTGCAATTCCAACAGGCAAACCTGCAATATTATAATCTGCATGTGTTTTAAAACCATTCCCTGTATTTATTGAAATGAGTACGCCTTCTTTGTTAGTTGTGGCAATATCCATGTACCCATCGCCATCAAAATCACATGCAACACCGGAAGTGGGATTTAGTCCCGCATAAAAGGCGGGAATTGCCGCGAATTCATCCCCGGATAGTGTTGGCTGTTTGTTATAACCTCCAGCATATTCAGTATTGTCTTCTAAATGAAGCATGGATAACAGGCTGTTTTCTGTTCTGTTATAAGAAGAGGCGATATCAATCTTTAACATAACGGCTAATACCGCTACGACAAACAGTGTATGTCTTGGGATAATAAAATTAAGCAAAAGTCTCATTAAATATGGAAAAATAATTGTTTTTTAAATAACTCCACTGACAAATTTAAGCAATATAACAACGAAAATTGATTAGTATTATGGATTATATCTTGTGTGAAGTAAAGTAATTTTAGATGCTGAAACGCTACGGGAATTACACTGAAAACTATTTCTGTATGATTTGAAGCAAAAGAAAGGAGATGCTTCGCTTACGCTCAAGCATGACAGGCAAACAAGAGATGCTTCATTTCTTTCAGCATGACAAATACTGACTGCTAATCCCTGACCCCTGATCGCTACTTCACCACTTTTACAGCCACCTGCGTGCTCAGGCTTCCGTCCCTAAATATGACCACTGCATTGCCTGCTTTATCCGTTGCCCTTATTGTAAATACCGCCTCTCCGTTTTCGTCTGTCACCTGCCTTCTTGGAGATACCTCTACTATCTCTGGATTATATACCCTTGTTCTCACCGTATCTCGCTCTACAGGGCAATTATCTTCGCCCGTCACAGTAACTATCACAGTATTGCGCATCTTTACTCTTAATATTAATAAGTCAGGTTCTGCATCAATATCGGTTGCTTCGTCGCAAATAATCGGGGTTGGTGTTGCCGTAGCTGTTGGCGTTGGCATTACAGAAGACGTTAATGCTATATCCGCCGTTGCTGTTTGCCCGCCAACCACCGTAACCATTGTTGCGTTCGGTTGATAACCAGTTTTCTGTGCCGCAACAAGGTATCTTCCAGCATCAACATCAGTGAATGTATACGTACCATCGGCTCCTGTTGTGGTTTGACCAATAGGCACGAAGTTTTGAGGCGATAAACCTGTGCCATATGTTACCATAGCGCCATCAATCGGATCGCCTGTTACTTGATCTGTTACTACACCAGCAATGTCGCCCTTTTGTACAGGTGTTGGCGTTGGTGTCGCCGTAGCTGTTGGCGTTGGCGTTGCAGAAGGCGTTAGGCTAAAGTCCGCCTGTGTTGTCTGACCATCAACTACCGTAACCGGTGCTAGTGACCGTGAATAACCAGTTGCGTCTGCCGCAACAGCATAGCTGCCACAATCAACATCCTGGAATGCATAAGCGCCCTTAGCGTTTGTAGTTGTACTATCAATTAGCCTGAAATTTTGAGGTGATGAACCTGTGCCATATGCTATCGTAGCGCCAGAAATCGGATCGCCTGTTACTTCATCCGTCACCTGACCAGCAATATTGCCGCCTACTACGCATGGCGTTGGTGTTGGTGTAGGGGTAATTGATGCAGAAAGGTCGCTATCCAGCTTCGAGACAAAGGCATCAGAAGAACCATTAGAAGAGGTATCATATGCCCCGCTCGTCGTCGGAAAGTTTGTTGAATTAGTAGACCCCGTCACATATACGTTCCCGCTTGTGTCGAGGGTGAGAGAATAACCATAATCACGACCAGACCCGCCCAGGTACGTGGATGCAAGCAGGCTCGTTAATCCACCATCCAGCTTCGAGATAAAGACATCATAATAACCACCATTCCAAAATGTATCATATGCACCGCTCGTCGTCGGAAAATACGATGACTGGGTATCCCCAGTCACATATACATCCCCGCTTGTGTCGAGGGCGAGAGAAAAACCCCAATCATCATCAAACCCGCCCAGGAACGTGGATGCCAGCAGGCTGGTCAGGGTACCGTCCAGCTTCGAGACAAAGACATCACTATCACTCTCATAACCACCATCAAAAGAGATATCATAAGCCCCGTTCGTCGTTGGAAAGTTTGTTGACCCAGTTAAACCAGTAACATAAACATTCCCGCTTGTGTCGAGGGTGAGAGAATAACCATCATCATAACGAGACCCGCCCAGGTACGTGGATGCAAGCAGGCTCGTTAATCCACCGTCCAGCCTCGAGACAAAGACATCACCATCACCATTAAAAGAGGTATCATATGCCCCGCTCGTCGTCGGAAAGTCCGTTGACGAAGTATACCCCGTCACATACACATCCCCGCTTGTGTCGAGGGTGAGAGAATAACCATAATCATAACTAGAATCACTAGACCCGCCCAAGTACGTGGATGCCAGCAGGCTGCTTAATCCACTATCCAGCTTAGAGATAAAGACATCCGTAACACCACCATTAAAAGAGGTATCATATGCACCGCTCGTCGTCGGAAAGTCTGTTGACCAAGTATACCCCGTCACATATACATCCCCGCTTGTGTCGAGGGTAAGAGAATAACCATCATCATTACTAGACCCGCCCAGGAACGTGGATGCCAGCAGGCTGGTCAGGGCACCGTCCAGCTTCGAGACAAAGACATCAACATCACCATTAAAAGAGGTATCATATGCACCGCTCGTGGTCGGAAAGTCTGTTGACAGAGTATACCCCGTCACATATACGTTCCCGCTTGTGTCGAGGGTGAGAGAATTACCAACATCATCACTAGACCCGCCCAGGTACGTGGAGGCCAGCAAGGGGTCAATGATGAGGTCTTTGGATTTGTCGTAGGAGGCGACCTTGAAACCGTACTCTAATTTAGGATTTTCGATTTTGGATTTCGGAACTTCAGATTTTGGATCCCCGATCGAAGTCGAGGACAGATTTCGAATTTTGGATTTCAGATTTGTTTTACAT
>MHYY01000012.1:7966-15350 GCA_001830285.1 Planctomycetes bacterium RIFCSPLOWO2_12_38_17
TCGAATTTTGGATTTCAGATTTGTTTTACATTCTGCATTCTGCATTCCACAATCCGCAATCGTATATTTACATTCCACGTCCACTCGTTTGCCGTTTATTTCCTGATATGCCACGGGTTTTGTGAACTTCACCAGACCGAGTTCTGTTTCGACTTCAAGTTCACCAGATTTGTTTATCTGTAATTTTGGATTTTGGTTTCTCGACTCTGCTCGGAATGACGTCATGCTGAGCGAAGTCGAAGCATCGGATTTCGGATTTATCCCCTCTCGAGAGGGGACTAAGGGGTGTGTTATTTCCGCATTCTGCACTCCACAATCTTTTAATCCGCTCAACCGTATTTTTATCTGTTCAGGGTCTGCTCCAGGCTTTACACAAAACAATTTTTCTACATTATTTCCATAAGCCCTCAGCTTCAGTTCTATACCGTCGTAGATTTCTCCAAGATTGACAGCGTCATAAGTTGAAATATTTGTCTTCCATTTAGACGGGTCATTGCCTTTAAAATAGCTGACCTTTGTAACGGATGGTTGTTCACCCGTTATCGCCTTTACCCTTGCACCAACTAGTTCTTCCTTAAGAGAGACACCCCTCACCCTATCCCTCTCCCGCAAGGGGCGAGGAGAAACATCTTCCTTCGGAGCAACCCCACTCCTCCCCTCTAACAAGAGGGGCCGGGGGTGTGTTTCGTTCCTGTCGTTAGGGTTTGGGGTTTTATTACACACCCCTTTCTCGTTCGACTGAGCGCTCACGACGAAGCCCCCTCTTTTTAGAGGGGAATCTGAGCCAATAAGCGCTTCACGGATGGAAACACCACTAAAATATGAAAGCGGATTGTGGAATTCGGATTCTTCTCTGTCATTCTGAGCCGAAGGCGAAGAATCTCGTTTCAAAGCCACAGACCCTTCGTTGCACTCAGGGTGACACAAAGCGTCATTTTGTATTGCGGATTTTAGATTTGAGGATTTCTGACTTTTAGAATAGCAACTTGTTGATTTTGTGTTCTGGAAATCAGATTTACTATCACGAGCCACGATCCATGATGCAGGATGCACGATATCTGATATACGATGGTCATGCAACATACCTGCCTCGTCGTGTATCCCGTTGGGCGAATGCCATTCGCCCCTACACTCCGAACTATTCATCGGCAATGCATACACAATCTCGCCTTCTTTTGTCACAAACACCGTCCCGCCGAATGTCTTTGCATAGAACTTTACCTGCTCATCCACCTGACCATTATTGGCAATAAAGGGCATGTGGAGTTTTGCGGTCTTTTGTTTAAACTCCTGATTTGTCGGTTTTGTTGCTGGCTCATTGGCAGTCAGTACTGGTGTGAATAATAAGAGAAAAGCAATAAATGATAAGATGCATAGATAGCTTTTGAAGTGGTTTAAAAGAATACGCATTTTAATGCCTCCTTTTAATCGCAGGGGTTAAACAAAATATTTTCACCGCGAATGTCACAAAGAACACAGAGAAGAAAAATAATACATTAATGATTTCTTCGTGTGCTTCGTGTTTTACTTTGGTTTGGATATAAAGTAGAATAACAAAACAGTAATAACAACTCAAATCATTTCCGTTATTATTAAAACATTTGACTAAAGATTATAAAATTCTTATATTAGATACTGAGACTTAGTATCAATTATACTCGAATAAAAGAAGTAATCACACAGAGACACGAAGCCGCAAAGGATAAAGAAAAACCTTTGTGTCTTGGTGGCTTTGTGTGAGGTACAGAAGGACTTTCTTTTCCTGCTCGTTCGGGTTATGTAATAGAAATAGTTGGATGCGTCTGCTTGCGCTTGATCCATGCTACTTTTTTGTATAAAAGAATTTTAGTATAAATGTTAAAGGATACCATGAATAAATATAAGGTTGCCCTTGTAGGTAATCCAAACGTAGGGAAGAGTGTTATATTTGGTCTGCTAACCGGAAAGTATGTAACGGTATCTAACTATCCTGGTACTACAGTAGAGGTATCGAGGGGTGTAAGCAAGGGTATAGACGGTGGGGTTGAGGTGGTGGACACCCCCGGTGTGAACAGCCTGATTCCGCTTTCAGAAGATGAACGTGTTACGCGTGATATGCTGTTTGAGGAATGCGACAAGCACGTTGTCCAGGTGGTGGATGCCAAAAACCTCAATCGCGGTCTGCTGATTACCACACAGCTTGCAGAAATGGGACTGCCTGTCGTATTGTCATTGAATATGTGGGATGAGTTGCTGGACAGGGGGATGAATGTTGATGTTAACGTCCTGCAGGAAATGCTGGATATTCAGGTTATAAAGACTATTGCAACACACAGGGTAGGGGTTAGCTCATTATATAGTTCCATCCCGATGGCAAAGGTACCGCATATTCGAGTTGATTACGGGCAGTTAATTGAAGATGGCATTTCAAAGATTCAGGAAATCTTACATGGCGATATGGTTGTAAATAAACGCGCAGTTGCCATCATGCTTTTGTCGGGAGACGACACACTTGATGATAAATTACGTGATAAATATTTTGATGAGACTCTGAGCAAAATAAAAAATGTCCGTGACGATATTCAACAACATTTTAGCAATCCGCTGAGTTATGTAATAAATATAAAAAGGGCAAATTTTGTAAATGCTATTGTTGAAAAGGTCACTACAAAAATTTCAAAGGAGAAGGTCGCCCGCCCGGTTATAAGGAATTCTTTCTTCTTTTTTATGGTGCCGCTTGCTACTTTTTTCATAGGATACAAACTTACCGCGCTATTGATATATTTGATAACCATAAAGGTTCCATTATGCTTAACCACTAATTTTATCATATCCACCATTATAGGCAGTATAACGGCGATGTGGTTTACCGTATATCTGTATTTAAAAGAATGCAGATTAGGGAACTCAATTGCCGGGATTTTAGGGCGCATTACAATGCATCCTGTGGCGGCGTTTCCTATATTAATAATTGTATTATGGATTATTTATAAACTGGTGGGGGGATTTGGCGCCGGGACATGCGTGGATTTCTTTGAAAGTAAGATATTCGGCAATTCTTTAATACCTTCAGGCGGGTTTGATATTTATGTGTATATACCTTTTATCCAGAAAGAATACGTCTTTACGCATGTGAACTTCCAGGGATTTAATTATTATCTTGGTCTGCTTGCGCAGCAGGTGATAAGTAAAGACAACATTATATTTGAATTGTTTCTGAATGAGCAGTCGGGGTTGATACAGGTTGGATTGACATATGCAATCGCCATAGTCTTTCCTATTGTGGGATTCTTCTTTCTTGCATTTGGCATAATGGAGGATAGTGGTTATCTTCCGCGTCTTGCCGTTATGGTGGATAAGGTATTTAAACGTATAGGACTAAATGGGAAGGCAATTCTGCCGATGGTTTTGGGTCTGGGATGCGATACCATGGCGACCATGACGACGCGCATTCTAAACACGCGGAAGGAACGTATTATTGCCACTTTGCTTTTAGCGCTGGCAATCCCATGTTCTGCGCAGTTGGGTGTTATTTCGAGCGTACTCGGCAGTGTAGGGGGTGTGTATTTTGCAGTATATGTCTTTGTCATCTGCACACAGCTTCTTTTTGTTGGCTATTTATCATCAAAGGTTTTGCCTGGAGTCTCTTCAGATTTTTTGATGGAAATCCCACCATTCCGCATGCCAAAGTTTTCAAATATATTCATAAAGACGTTTTACAGGGTTCGCTGGTTCCTGAAAGAAGCGGTGCCGTTATTTATGCTGGGTACACTTGTGTTATTTATAGCAACAAAGCTGGGTGTGTTGTCTTTTATTGAAAGGATGGGTTCGCCTGTTATAAAAAATTTTCTGGGGCTGCCGGTAGAAACGACACATGGATTTATTCTGGGGTTTTTGAGGAGGGATTATGGCGCTGTAAGTATTTTTAAGGCGCTTGAAGAAAAAGGCGGCAGCGCTGGTATTGACCCTAAACAATTACTGGTATCATTGGTTGTAATTACATTATTTATTCCTTGTCTTGCAAATTTTTTTGTAATGATAAAGGAGCAGGGTGCCAGGAATGCGTTTTTAATGTTTGCATTTATATTGCCATATTCTATACTTGTAGGTGGTATTTTAAGATATTTTTTAGGATTGTGTTGATGGATGCAAATACGAGGTAAGGTGTTATCCATTTCTGGCAGTGTGGCGGAGGTATGCATTATAAGAGATAGTCTTGCATGTGGAGACTGCTCTGCCTGCCTGAAGAAATTGGGTTTGCATGATATTATCAAGGTGGCGACAGTAAAGAAACTTCAGGTAAATCAAGAGGTCGTTTTGAAGGACAATAAAAACTGGTTTATTAAAAATAGAATTATATTTATTGTAATTGGTTTTGTACTGGGCGTTATAATAACTGAGGCGCTATCTGCAATTATCTTTTTTGGCGTAAATAGGGGAGGTATTGATTTGTTGGGTGGCGGTGTGTCAACCATAATAGTAGCGGTTATTTTATGGATAAAAAGACCTAGATACTATTACAAAATAGAGCGGATAGAGGAGAAGGTTTAGTTATGACAGAACCTAATTTGGAAGAAATCCTGGAATTGATATGGACGATTGAGGAGGAGAAAGGTGAGGTTGAGAGGGAGTTATTGATTAAGAAGCTAGACCCTTCCGCGGCAGAACAAAATTTGAATAGACTGCGTCACGAAGGGCGCATTAAGATAAATAATAGCGTTGTAGAACTTACTAAAAAGGGCAGGGAGGAGGCTCGTACAATAATCAGGAGGCACAGGCTTGCAGAGAGATTGTTGCATGATGTATTGGATATAAAAGAAGAGGCAATGGATTCCAGTGCGTGCATGTTTGAACATATCCTTGATGAAGAAGTGACGACGAGTATATGTACGTTGTTGGGGCATCCTGTAAGTTGTCCGCATGGCAAGGCAATTCCACCGGGCGATTGTTGTGAGAAGGCGAGTAAAGAAATAAGACCGGTAGTAATGCCATTGTCAGAACTGAGGTCGGGGGACAAGGCAAAGGTTTCTTACATAGTGACTAAATACCATGAGCGGTTGGACAGGTTGTCTTCTATGGGTTTATTGCCAGGTGTTCAAGTCAAACTACATCAAAGACAGCCGACTTACGTCATTCAAATGGGTGAGACGCAAATTGCCATTGATGATAACATTGCCCGGGATATTTATGTGCGTCTTGTTTAAGTTTTAACATTAATCGCCCAATGCGTAAGGGAAATAGATATGTTATTTTTATTCTGGATGTTTCGTTTTTTTGTCATTTATGAAATTCCTGAAATAAGTATAAACATTGTCTTTTTAAGGATGCGAAGTTGTATTTATTTAATTAATAAGGATAGTTTTCTTTTGGCTTGACAATGCTATATGCGTGTGATATTAATTTCCCTCCATGAAAATACTTCAGAGTAATTATATTATCGGTGCGTGTTTTATTTCTTTAGTTACACTAATCTGCGGCACTGAAGTTATTGCAGGAACAAACAATAAGGGTGAACGATCACTTTTATTGGCAAAAGCGAAAGATGACGTAGTTATTTACAAAAAAGATATTATTATTAGCTCGGATGAGCTAAAAGAAGAGTCTAAGGATGACGCAGAGGAATTTAAACAAATAGAGATACCTGTATCAAGAAAAGCAGAGTCACTTAATATAAGATTAGAAACACTTAGTCTGGATATAGTTGATAAATACATAAAAGAAGATAAAAAATATGAGGCGCGGAATGCCCTTTCTGATATTTTTCTAAGTAAAAAGTATCCTGAGAAACAAAACGAAATAAAAGGGCTTCTGGATAAATTAAACGAGGCGCTTGTTTTTTCAAGCGCACCATCGCCTGATGCTGCGATTTATACGGTTCAACCGGGAGATGTGCTTGTAAATATTGCGAAACAATTTGGGACAAATTATGAATTAATAATGAGAATAAATAGAAAATCAAATACAAGGATAAACGTTGGAGAGAGATTAAAGATATTGACAGGCAAGACAAGGGTTTTGGTTAGCAAAAAGGACTTTACATTAACCTTATTGTTAAATGACCATTATGTGAAGCAGTACAGGATTGGAGTTGGAAAGGATAACAAGACTCCAGAGGATATATTTGGGGTAAAAAATAAGATAAAGGAACCAACGTGGTTTTCACCACAAGGTGGCGTGTATCCGTATGGGCATGAAGAAAACATACTTGGTACCCGATGGATTGGTTTTAAGGATAAGCCCGATTTATATGGTTTTGGGATTCATGGTACGACGCAACCCGAGTCAATAGGTACTGCATCATCGAATGGTTGTGTCAGGATGATAAATAACGATGTAGAAGAATTATATGATTTTATAACTTTAGATACGGAAATTATTATTCAAGGATGATTTTTATGTACAGATATGAGCCGTTAGACAAATATTTAAAGGATGCCGCAGCCGGAACTCCAACACCGGGTGGTGGAAGTGTAGCCGCATTGGTTGGCGCATTAGCAACAACGATGTCATCCATGCCGGTAAATTTTACGATTGGCAGAGAAAAATTCAAACAATATGACGCTCAGCTTAAGAGGGTACTTGATGAATGTGAGAATAGCAGAGAGACTTTGTTATCATTAATGGAAGAAGATATTGCTGTTTATGGTGAAGTAAGCAAGGCATATGGCTTGCCAAAAACCACTGAGCCTGAAAAGAAGACAAGGTCTGAGGCAATACAAAAAGCCGCAACTATCGCTATGGAAGTTCCGTTAAAGGCGTCAATGTGTTGCCTTTATGTGCTGGAATTAACAAGGGAATTGGTTGATATTGCAAATCCTAATCTTATTTCAGATATTGGGGTATCTGCCTTCCTGGCAGAGGCTGCATTTCAGTGCGCAAAATTAAATGTGGATATAAACCTTGCTACTATCAAAAATCAAAGTCTGGTTGAAAAAGTAAGGAATGAAATAAACCAGGCAGAAAAGAAGGTTAAGACCTTTTCAAAAGAGATACAGGAACGAGTTCGGGCGAAAATAAAGGGGTAATTCCATCACTTCAGGATATTTTTCAATGAACATTATGGAGTGGAAAATAAACAAAAGCGAAAAAGGTTGTGTCGTTTGTGAAAAAGATTTCTGTGAAGAAGAAGAATATTTTTCTGCGCTTTTTGATGAGAATAATATATTTACACGTAAGGACTTTTGCCTCGCATGCTGGCGTAACAACACGGAGGGAGGTCATTTCTCATTCTGGAAAACAAAAAAGCCGAAAAGTGATAAACCAGCCAGAAAATTTATAAATATAAATGTATTGTTAGATATGTTTGGCAGATTGGAAGGGAAGGATGAATCCCGGCAGAAAAATCTGCGTTATGTACTAGCGCTTTATTTAATCAGAAAAAAGATATTTAAATTACGGTCTTTAA
>MHYY01000013.1 GCA_001830285.1 Planctomycetes bacterium RIFCSPLOWO2_12_38_17
ATTCAATTCAAACTTTGATTTCGATTCCGTAGCATGCGAAAAAGCCCTTGCAATCGTTGCGCCGGGGAATTTAGGTGACATGGTCAATTTTTCGAATACATACAAAAAGAAAAGAATTGATTATATCTTTTACCCAGGGCAATCCCTTCCAGCCTGGACTAAAGAGCTTTTAACAGAGTTGATACATGGGTCAAAGATATTTATCTGCAATGACTATGAATTGCAGTTAACTCAGGAAAAAACCTCCCTGACGACAAACGATATCCTGGAGATAACTGAGACAATGATTGTAACAAAAGGGGAATTCGGCTCTACAATCATGCGAAAGGAAAACAAAAAAACAAAAACCTTTGAGATACCTGTTGCCGGGGTAAATCAGGTAAGCGACCCCACCGGCGCCGGTGATGCTTACAGGGCGGGATTAATCAAGGGGCTCGCGGTATCAAAAAACGACATCGTCCATGCAGCAAAAATTGGGGCTGTTTGTGCCGCCTATTGCGTAGAGGTATACGGCCCACAAAATTTTCATTTTACCCACGAATTATTCAACAAACGCTTCGAGTCCGTTTTTGGGAAAAAGGCTTTTTAAAGAAACGACAAACCACAGAGACCTCTGAAAAAAACTTTGAGGGTAATACTGAAACAAGGAAACCTTGGATTGGAAGAAACTAAAAAACAGAAACCTTTGTGGGTTTGCAAGTTTGCAACTTGAATCCGCATTTTTATAAGACATAAATATATTGTAATTCTGCAAAAGCTAGGATATGTTGTAGCATATAGAAGTATTTCTGTCTATTGTAGAAGTAGGCCTTTAGTACTCCACTTTATGGAGCGGGCGAGGGGAGAATAACAATGCAGGCCAATCCAAGGAACATAATTGGTCTCTTCGAGCACACGCTGAGGTATGTAGTGCCCATTTTTCAGCGACATTATGTGTGGGGCGAGGAAGATCAGTGGGTACCATTGTGGGAGGACATCCTTGAGAAATTCGAACAGCGCCGAGACAGCCAGAAAACGACTTCTCATTTTCTTGGTGCGGTGATTCTCGATGCGGTAAAGAAGAAATCAACGAGAGAAACCTCTCGTTTTCTTGTTATCGACGGGCAGCAACGCATTACTACCATCCAATTGTTTCTTGCCGCATTGCGGGATTTTACATCTGAGTGCGGATTCCCCATGCTCTCAAAAGCTGTCGGGCGGGCACTGTTTAATCCAGACCCAGAGCTAATGGAAAACAGTTCAGAAGAAATTTTCAAGCTCTGGCCCACCCAGTTTAACCGCAAGGTCTTTTGCGACATCCTCAACGCGGGCAGCTTCGAAGGAGTCAACAAAGCCTATCCCCTCATTCGCTTGCCACGTAAACGAAAAACTGAACCGCGGGATCGGCTTGTCGAAGCTTATGTTTTCTTCTACGCAAAACTCCGCGACCTATGTGCAAACCTGACTGAACACCAGTCCAAGGAAGATACGCTTCTCGAACTTTACGGAGTTTTTAAAGACGACCTCTCAGTCGTAGAGATTATTCTTGGAGAACAGGATGACTCGCAGGAAATCTTTAACTCCCTTAACTCGCATGGGAAGCCACTAAGCCAATCTGACTTGCTCCGTAGCTTCGTATTCATGCGAGCCGAGAAGAGCCATGAAGACCGAGATAGGCTTTTCGATCATTACTGGATACGCTTCGAGGACAATTTCTGGGATATTCAGACCCGACGAGGAAATCTATGGTCATCTCGCCTGGATTTGGTCACACGAATATTTTTGTCTTCAAAGATCGGGGTTGCCGTAGACGCAAAAAAGGTTCATCTCGCATACAGGAACTGGATTCGAACGAGCCAGCCGTTTCAGACTATTGAGGATGAGCTGCGGTCGTTTGCGGCATATGGCGATCGATTTCGATACTTGGTAGAACCGCTGGGCAATGATCTGTTCTCAGGATTTGCGCGACGGCTCCAAGTGTGGGACGTCACCACTGCATATCCTTTGATAATCTACCTCTTTGAAGAGGCCAATCTCGGCAAGTTAGTGATGTCTGAGTGTCTCCAGACTATAGAGTCATATATTGTTCGTCGCCTGATCTGCCACAAAGATAACAAGGAATACAACAAGTACTTCCCAGAAGTTGTAGGAAGATTGAGAAAAGAAGGGCCTTCGCATGCGACCCTGAGGAAAGTTCTAACTGCTGGATCAGGAGCAACAAGGGAATGGCCAAACGACCAGGAGTTTGAACGCCACTGGTGCTCCTCGCCCATGTACAACGTATTACAGAGCGGCCAGATCGTAACCATACTGAAAATGATTGAGGACAAGACTCGAACATCGAAAACTGAAGAGGTAACAATCACACACGCATCTGTCGAGCACATCATGCCTCGGGAATGGTCAGATCATTACCCACTTAATGGAGAATTCATACCCAAAGAGATGACGGAAGATTGGTTCTATCCGCAGAACGAGGGGATGATCTCGAGGTGGCAGCAAATCAAAGAGAAGGTTCAGGCGCGGAACAGAACAATTCATTGCCTGGGAAATTTGACAGTTGTCACCCAGCCACTTAATGCTGCGATGAAGAACGGACCGTTCAAGAATAAGAAGTCCGCGCTTCGCAATTCCCTTCTCCTTATGAACAGATATTTTGACGGCCTCGAGACATGGGACGAAACAGAAATGGAACGCCGCGCCCGAGTATTGTTCGAAACCGCAAAGGAAATATGGGCGAGGCCATAATTAACCTCCTACATTTTGTCCCATCCCGATGAGGCATAACCTCACGATCTAAGGGAACACGCCTCAAGCGGTGCATCCCTGGGCTTACACGTTAGCCATATACCCACACCACTGGGCAATTGGGGTAGGTAATTGCACTAATTCTACTAATTGGGTAGAGTAGGGAACTGGCGTAGTGGTTTAGGTTTGGCCTATCCCCATTTTCATGAGGGCGTATCTGTTTCTGTCCCTTTCGTCCGGCAGTGCCTCACGAGCCCAAAACAGAAGAAACAAAAAAGTCTGTGTAATCTGCGGAATCTGTGGTTGCTTTTAAGGCTTGAATACTACAGTAATCCCCTTTCAAAATTCCCAATCATAGAATTTTTCACCTTGCTTTTGTTTTGAATTTTAGAGAATATATCTTGTATCATTTCAGGCGTATAATCCTTGTAACACAAATCAACCCTGAAATTTCTCTGTCCTGCCTCCAGAAGTTTTGGGATAAACTGAATAATAGAAAATGGCTTCTCATTAATGACAACCGTCCCACAGTCGTCATTCAAGGCAATAAATTTATCACCATACTCATTTTCTATTATTTTTTGTTTAAAACCGCATCGCTTCTTTCCAAGACATGCACTTTTCATATTCGCCCAGATGCAGGTCTCGGAGGTAAAGAGCGGCGTATCCTGATAAATAATTACATCCGCATCCTCGTTAAATAACGTCTGTAAATTATCTCTATCATCTTCAGGCGAAAGCGTGTATTTACTTAATCCCAGTTCCCTGAGTTTGATCATGGCAAGCGGATTCAGACAATAAAACGGATAATCGGCATACAGCGACACATCCTTCCCATCAAATAAACCCATAGCGCCAAGATTGGAAATTTGGAATTGCCTTAAACCAAGCGAAATTAATTCACTTACAATTTCTCTAAACTGGTCATAATTTACACCTTCAAAGTCATCATCCCGCATGATAACAGGCAGTGAGATTACTAATTTCCCTCTCAGAACGGCTTCCTTACCAACAGTCAAATCAGATTCTTCGCTATGCTCAGAATGACAATTTGTAAGGCTAAACTCTTTGTCTTTGTCATGCTGAGCGTCAACGAAGCATCTCTTTTTTGTGCTCAGGTCAGATTCTGTAAAATATTTCATCATTGTCTGTTTGAAATTTTCTAAAAAAATGGCTGTATCTCTTATTACAAGGTATACTTTGTGAATCCTTTCTATCGGGATGTATTTCAAATATTGAAGCCTGTCAATCTTAACAGATAGTTTTATGTCGTTTTCAGAAATGTCTCTTTCTGACAACAGGCTCTTAGATTGCCTGAATTCTGCAAACTTTTCCTTTACCCAATTTTTTACATCTTCTGACCTGCGTTCTTTATTCTTCTGCCACTCCATGGCTAAATCATTGGAGAAATCCCTTCGAATATCATTTAACACACTCAACGGCACAAACAACTTATCAGAGATATTTATCTGAATTTCCAGCAACTCAAATGGCGTATCACCCAGCCGTGAAAAACAATCCCTTATATTCTCTTTCTGAGTTATCCTCCTAACTCCCTTTTCAAATTTGATTTTATAATTTTTCACGAGAGAAACATCTCTTGCAATACCCTTCACATCAATCCCATCCTGATTTATTTGAATCTCAATTCTCACTGGAATTTTACAAGCTGCTAATTTTCCTGGAATCTTTGAGGCATACACCTCCTTCATTTTTTGAGACGAAAGCAAATACAGTTTTGCGCCGCGTACATATTGTTTCTCAGAAGGAATACTGGCTGTATCGCCAGCCTTAATATCAAACACCCGCCTTCCATTACGCTGGATATCCTTAACGTACAGCAATTCTGGCTCTGCATTTGTATTTTCAAACACCTGCAACAAGTCCCTCACGCCGATTTCGACATCTGCCCTTATAACAACATAACCATTCTCTGATTTAATTATCTCTCCGGCATATGACCCGATATTCGAAGGGTACGAAGAATTAATCATATCAGAGGTCTTAAACTGACTGTTGCTTACCTTCTTCACATTACCGTAACCATTTTTCGGAAAAAGGTATGAATTTGCGGTTTCCCGGCTAAACACTGTTTTTAACTGATGGATAGTATCATCCAGATTTGCCAGATTGCCATCAATTGCCTGCCTGTAGGCGTGTGTTACTACCGCCACGTATTCGGGTGATTTCATGCGACCCTCAATCTTAAATGAATAAATGCCTGCATCCTTTAGTTCATTTATACGAGAAATTGTTGAGAGGTCTCTCATTGAAAAAAGATACCCATCGCTTCCATTTTGAGATTTGTAGTACATCCTGCAAGGCTGGGCGCACATGCCGCGGTTCCCGCTCCTGCCACCCGTCATACTGCTAAAGAAACACAAGCCGGAATACGAGTAGCATAAGGCGCCATGAACAAAAACTTCTATCTCAATAGAGGTGTTTCCTAAAATTTTGTTAATTTCGTCAATTGACAACTCCCTTGCAAGGACAACGCGTTTAAATCCCATTCTTTCTAATTGCTTAACACCTGCGAGATTGTGAATGGTCGTCTGTGTACTGGCGTGTAATTGAAAATGAGGGAATTGAGATTGTATTAAATACAGAAGCCCAAGGTCTTGAATTATCAAGGCGTCTGGTTGCAACTCTTCCAGCGCAATCAGACAATCCACGACCTGTCCCATTTCACAGGTTTTAATCAGGGTATTAAGGGTGATGTAAACCTTGACAGACCGCTTATGCGCATAAGCAATCGCCTTGCTTACTTCATCAATTGTAAAATTATCCGCGCCGGCGCGTGCGCTGAAATCCTTTAGGCCAAGATAAACTGCATCGGCGCCATTTTCAATAGCAGCGAAAAAACACTCTATATTGCCCGCTGGAGACAGTAATTCTGGCTTATTTGGATGTAAATGAATGTGTGACATCACAACAATTAAGCATTTAAAATCTTTTTAGAATTATTGAAAGAATTGAAGCAGATTTATCAAGCGTTTGCAGAGGTTAATACAAGGTAAAAGAGACAAAACCAAGCACAATCACCCTTTGCAATTATTTCTTCTTGTTCTCTGTGCCCCCTGTGGTGAACTATTACAAAATATCTCCAGGTATTCAACATATTTCTGCCGATTTTAGTTTGAAACCCACTATGTCATACTATAGAATGCTGACGTTTATAAAATAAAGATAAAAACAAATATTATAACAAAAACAAAAAAGAGGAGGTGCGAAAATGTTTGCTTTAGATAAGGAAAAGATAATAAACAGTTTACGTGACTTACCAGAGAAGACTACAGTTGAAGAAGCAATGGAAAGATTATATTTACTTGCAAAAATTGAAAAAGGCATTAAACAGGCAGATGAAGGCGAATGTGTTTCTCATGAGGAAGCAAAAGAGAAAATGAAAAAATGGCTAAAATAAAATGGTCTCCTCAATCTTTAGAAGATATTGAAGCCATAGCAAATTTTATTACAAGGGATTCAAGCTATTACGCACGGATGTTTACAATAAAAGTTTTTGAGGCAGTGGACCGTTTAGAGTTATTTCCTGAATCTGGGCGAGTTGTGCCAGAATTAAATCGTAAAGAAATCCGAGAAGTAATTATTGGTAATTACAGAATAATTTATAGAATAAGAGACGATTTAGTAGAGATACTTACAGTTTATCACACCTCAAGGTTACTTGATGTTAACGAAATAAAGAACTTGTTATAATAAACCGTTCATTCGCGCGCTGATTCGCGCTCAGAAACAATCCAGTCGAGACAGACAGCCTTCGGCTGCTGCTCAGCGGGGGCGTTATGCATATAAGAATAAATCTATGAGAATATTTGCGGAAAAAGAGCTAAGGGATTATTTAGACGGCTTATTACGTGGACTGCAACAAACGATTCATTCAGAGGATAAAAATCGCCTTCTTAACGTCAACGAAACAGAGTACATTGAATATCTCGTGAGCAAAAACACTATAGAACCCATTACACTCTACAGAGAGAACTTGCATGTTTCCGATCGTGAAAGTGACGTCAGAGTTGGAAACCATGCTTTTGAATATGGTCTTCATCCTTCAGATATGATCAAGCGTCAAATTGTTTGCTACCATTTACCCTACAGCGGTAATACAATGTTACTTTCTCTATCTCCTTCATCACGGATTCTTTGGTATACAGAAGTAAATATTGACAATAATGAGATCTCATTTAACATAGTTAACTGGAACGACGACATAGAAGCTATCAAAAGAGAAGCAAATAAAATTCTCGACAACATAAATACTCAATCTCAAAATTCTACAAATGAAGTTAATCAGTATAATTCTAGGTTAAAACAACAGGTGCAAGACGTTTTTATCGCAAGGAAGCAAGAGCATCTTAAACAATCTAATATTCTTGAAAGCCTAGGCGTGCCATTCAAGAAGAAAGGAGAAGTGCCAGAAACATTTTCTATTCCTGTTAAAAGAAAGACACCTATTATTAAAAAACCTCAATCAAGTTCAGTGCCATATGTCCCTGAACCCACACTTGACGATGAAACATATATGCAAATTCTCAAGGTTTGCTATGATGCGGGTGTAGAAATTGAAAGGCATCCAAGTATTTACAAAGGAAAAGACGAAGAGACTTTACGTGATCATTTTTTAATGATTCTTGCTCCTCACTTTGAGAGTGTTACAGGAGAAACATTCAATAAACAAGGTAAAACAGACATTCTTATTCGTTACGAAGGGGCTAATGTATTTGTCGGTGAATGCAAGTTTTGGGGAGGCGTAAAAGTTCATCACAAAACTATTGAACAATTATTAGGATACTTAACTTGGCGGGACTCTAAATCAGCAATTCTATATTTCATATCGAACAAGCAACTAGACTCTGTTCTCAAACAGATTGAGAATACGACTCAAGAACATCCATGTTATATAAAGTATGAAGGTGCTAAGTCTCGTGGATGGTATTCTTTCAAATTTCATCTTTCTGATGATGAAACACGGGGAGTGAGTTTAACCGTTTTGTGCTTTCATTTTCCTGAAGTGTAAATGATTAATAATTGAGAAAGCCTAACAATCTCATGGACGGTGAACGAGTGCCAGCGGTGACAGTTTTGCTTTTGTTTGAGTATATGATGCAATCGATTTTATAGCCTGCAATATAATACAGGCACTCGTCAGTCATTAAGTCGTTACAGAAACTTCTGAACTTCATGGCTGCGTTACCCATGGCGACTTCCATACTGATGCACTTTTATATATCAAAGAAGCAATTGATTTGTGGATTAAGACTGCGAAGGAATTCGGCGACCCTGTTCCTAAACCAAAGTGTCATAGATTGTTATTTGCATAACAAAGGTGTCTGATGAGTTTGTTTCACCTCTAGAGCAAGTCTGCAAATCTGGGAAAACTATTGATCCCTAATCAAGCACGTGTCATTTATAATTACAACAGATATCCTTGTTTAAGGCATTATATAAGGCAATCTGCTCTTCCGTACTCAATTGTCTCGGTTTATGTTTACTGCTCAAACACATAGAGCAACGCTCGTCACTGCAAAACTGGCAACTGAAACAATCCTCGCAAGGATATTTTTTATCTTTACATTTATTCATTTTTGTTTATTCAGTACGCAGATTTTCGCAGATTCACACAGATAAGAACGCCGAAACTCAGCGGCGGGCAATCGCCCGTCCGCTGGAGTGCTTTGTTAGGCGTTTGGTTGTTCTTGTTAAATCAAGTAATGACCTCAACGCATCATTTACTGCGGCTGAATCAACAAATGCCTTAGCAACATCTGCCTCAAGCATGACAACGTTGGCTCCTTCATCTAAAATACGTTTATAATACTTGCCACGAACAGCTTTTGAATAGGCAAAGTTGTATTCTGGGCGTAATTCATCACTATTTTTTTTTGCTATAGCTTTCATGTCGTTTCCTTTCTTGGGTGGTTGCAAGACGAGCACTGATAATTCGTACGGTTTTACCCCTCTCTGTATGTGAGACCACAAGCAAACGCCCACGAGAAGAGTATCCCACGGTTATTAATCTTTGCTCGCCAACCGAGTGGTCTGGATCATCAAAAGTTGCCGATAATGGATCATAAAATAAGTCATGGCTTCATCAAATTACACTTTGTGTTTTCTGTAATTTTTTTTTGCTTTTTCCCTGTCCCATTCGAATCGCATATATTCAATTTTATTATACTGTTGCGCCTAATGCTGCCTTTTAATTTTATAATCCCCGACTAGAACTTTACTTTTGGTACTTCCTTCTCTGCTTCTGCAACCTCAAAGTACCTTGCCTCTGTTACGTTGGCACGTGAAGCGAAAAACCTGCCGTAAAAACTTTTAATATATCTATTGAGTTCCTTAACACTGTCATTATACCGCTTACGTTCCACTGAGATGCGGTTTTCTGTGCCTTCCAGCGTATCCTGCAATTTGAGGAACGACTCATTTGCCTTTAGTTCAGGATAAGCCTCTCTAAACATTAACAGGCGCGATAGAAACCCTTCTATTTGTGTTGCAGCCTTTGCCTTATCCTCAACCGTTCCGGCGCTAAAGTAACCTTTTCTCGCCTCAGCAAGTTTCTCAAAAATCTCTTTCTCGTGCGATGCGTAACCCTTAACTGTCTCTACAAGATTGGGAATAAGGTCGTACCTCCTCTTGAGCTGTGTATCCACCTGAGACCACGTATTCTTAACATCCTCATTCAAGGCAACGACTTTATTATATCCCTGGACATACCATACGCCAAAAATAATACCTAAGATTGCAACAATAGCGATAACAGGAATTATCTTTTTCATTTATTTTCTACCCTGATTGTGATGTTACAAAAATAAATCCACTTTGCATTTTGCGTTTTACATCTTGCATTGAACACTTACCACCTTCCAGACGCCCCGCCGCCGCCGAATGAACCGCCCATACCGCCTCCAAAACTTCCAAACCCACCAAACCCACCAGAACCGCTGGAACCAAATCCCCTCTGACCACCGAATATGATGGGAGGACCACCCCACCAGAACCATGAGGAGCGTCTCCTGCCAAACAGAAAGCTTAATAAAAACGGAAATAATAAAAGCAGGTATAATAGTGAAAATAATGGATTCTGGGTTCCTGCTGATTTTTTTCTCAATTCTTTTATATCAGGCATCCCGGTAATTTCCGCACCGTTATATGCTGCAATCTTATGTATCACAACCACAGCAGCCTGAAATATACCCACGCTAAACTGCTCTTTTTTGAAATTGGATACGAAATATGTCCTTCCAACCGAACCGCAAAAGCTATCGGGCAGTATTTCTTCTAAACCGTATCCAACCTCAATTCTATAAGAACGATCATCCTTCGCAATAACCATAAGGACGCCATTGTCTTTACCCTTTTGTCCCAATTTCCATTTTGTGGCAAGTTCAATAGAATAAGTCTCTATGGGGATACCCCCGGTTGTATTGATTGTAAGAACAACCATCTGTGCGCCTGTCTTCTGCTCAAGCTCTTGTAAATAACCATTAAGACCCCCTTCTACAGCATCAGTAATGATATTTGCCATGTCTTCGACGTATTTTGGGGGGGGTGGTATCTCCTGTGCCAGTGTAATCGAGCATAGGCAAAGGAAAAGAACAAACATGCTGAAGTAACTATAAAGAATTTTTCTATGCATGTTCGCTCCCGAATTCGTCAACCTTTTTTGTAATAACACCCAGAACGCTGTACAATTCTTTAAATATTTCCTTTAATACTTCAATTATTGGATAGGCATCTTTAGATTTTATATCAAGCAGTTTTCTAAATACATTCGTATCAACATCGAAGCATTCATTCAATGCATACAAAACGTTCACCTTCTCTTTAGGAATTCCCTTCCCATACAAAAAAAGAATCCCTCTAAATATCGGGAAATAACCTGATAATGAACCAACAAATAAATCCTTTAACACCTTCCTGTTTCCCATAGCTTTAATGTATCCCTGACAAAGATGCTGAAGCCTGCCTTTCAATTCAC
>MHYY01000014.1 GCA_001830285.1 Planctomycetes bacterium RIFCSPLOWO2_12_38_17
CTTTAATTTCCTCTGTAGTAAGATTGTCAATTTTATTTAAGACAAAAAATATCTTCTGGGTAGAATCCTTAATTGTGTCGAGGAGCTCTTTTTCTGCCTGTGAAATAGGGACGTCTGCGCTCATGAGGAATAACGCTGCATCCAGGTGGTCTAAAAAATCATAGGTCGTCTCCGTATTATGCAGGAAGGTGGAACCCACGCCTGGTGTATCAACCAACAACATCCCCTGTTCAAGAAAAGACGACGGATACTCAATCCGCGCACATCGCACACCTCGCACATTTTTAGGATTTCCTTTTTCTGTCACATAGTCTGAAAGTTCTTCAATGCCGACCTCCTTCTTGCTTCCATCTTCCATATAAATAGAACACCCAACTTCCTCTCCAAACTTTAATATCGTTACAATAGATGTCAACGGTACCACAGATGAAGGGAGTATTTCCTTACCAATCAGGCTATTAATAAGCGTCGTTTTACCCCTTTTAAATTGTCCCAGGATTACCAGATTGAAACTGTTGGATATCAACTGCTCCCTGACAGCAAGCAACTTGCTATCCGTTTCCAAGGACTCTTTTTGCGTTAAAGTTTCAATACCACCGATAACGGTCAGTATTTCTGTTTTATGTCTTATAAACTCTTCCAACATACAGCATCATTCCCTCACTTAAATAAATGCTCATATTAAATATTTTTCTAGCTTAAATTTCTGGTCATCCGCTTTACGATATGCTTTAAGACATTTGAAATCTCAAATCATCCAGCTATCAATCCTTAAACAATGCTTGCTATCAAGTTTATAATCGCCATACTGCAACATAACTCCTTCTCTGGCTGATTCATTATTTAGAATCAAGTATATCATAAACGCATCGTATAAATCCAAATCTGTAAATTCAGCACCCAGCAACCCCAGCCCTTGAAGTTCCCCAACACCGATAACCTTCTTCATATAGCCCTCCTGATAATTCGGCAGGGGTATTTGTTAAATGTGTGGAAAACAAAAAACCCTGTCGAAAACTTTTGTCCTCGACAGGGGTTACCATAACAAAAAACTCCTATCGAAGTATCTGGCTTCAATAGGAGTTATCAGCTATTTAGCAATTAAAGGCGAACTCCATCACCAATTAAAATATAACACTAATAATGTAATTTTGTCAATCAGATTTTCATGTCAATTATAAGCATATCTTACCGCATATTAAAGCAAGCACCTCACATCATCTGCAAAATTATATTCCTATCTGCATACATTTAATATTAATTTCTAAATCCTCAACTTAAACCATTATTCCTTTACTATAAATATCCCAAATCTTTAAATGTATTTTTTCAGGTATAAAATTAAATCCTTCGTATGACCACGCGGTTACGGTTGATTGTATAAGCCCCATAAAGACAATTGCAGATATTCTAGGATTTATATCTTTTTTTATCAATCCAGACCCTTTCGCAATCAATAATAATTTTTGAATTCTACTTAAATACTTTTGAATAAGTAGTGAAATTCTCTTTCGTATTGTAACATCGCCAGACTGCATTACACCCATAATAACGACAAAAGATGTCTCACGTCGTTCCTTTGCATACATAAGATGTGCAAGCAGTACATTTCTTAAATTCTGAATCGGGTCATCGCTTATTATCGCTTTATCTAAGGCTTCCATAAGTGTTTCTTCGATATTATCAATTAAAAAACTCAAAATGTCCCTTTTACTTTTAAAATGCCGATATATAGCCCCCCTGGTCGTACCTATCCGTTTCGATATCTCGCCGATTGTTACATATTCAATTCCTTTTGTTGAAATAATGTCTCGGATAATATCAACAATCTGCTGCCTTCTGATTTTTGTGTGTTTTCTTGTCTGCACGGTTTCTCCTTCTCATAAGTATATGATAATTTGCTTGCACAAATTATAAACCGTTGATTATAATACGTCAATTAATAAGTATACACTCGTTTACATATTTAATTTAGAGAACGTATATCGTATCCGTATAAAAGAATCCGGCGAAGCCGCAATCTAGACTGAGATAATTATGATTTATACAAAAGAATCATTAAAAGAACTAATTTCAAGTAAGCTTAAGGATTACAAGCTAATTATTGTATCCAACCGCGAACCTTACATACACAACTATGTAGGCGAGGAAATTAAATATATTATCCCTGCCAGCGGTATGGTCACTGCCCTTGACCCGATTATTCGAGCAGAGGGAGGCACGTGGATTGCTTACGGCAGCGGTGATGCCGATAAGGAGGTCGTGGATAGCAAAGGACATATTGCCGTTCCGCCTGATAATCCACAATACACACTACGAAGGGTTTGGCTTACTCATGAAGAAGAAGAAAGGTTTTACTACGGTTTTTCTAATGAAGCCCTGTGGCCACTCTGTCATATTGTATATGTAAAGCCAAAATTTAATGAAACAGATTGGCAAGTTTATAAATCCGTTAATCGAAAATTTGCCGATGTTGTGTTAGAAGAAGTTGGAAATGATAAGGCATTTATTTTTATCCAGGACTATCATTTTACCTTGCTTCCCCAGATGCTTAAAGAAAAACGACCGGATTTACTCGTTGCACAATTCTGGCACATCCCCTGGCCAAACAGAGAGGCATTCCGTATATGCCCCTGGGGTCAGGAAATTTTGGAAGGTCTTTTAGGAAACGATCTCCTCGGATTCCATGTCCAATACCATTGCAACAACTTCCTCGATACCGTAGACCGCAATCTGGAATCAAGGGTAGATTACGGGAAATTTACTGCTACAAAAGGCGGAAAGACAACACATGTCCGTCCATTTCCTATTAGCATTGATTTTGAGGAATTAAATCTTTTGTCACAAGGAAACAACGTCGAGGCTGAATTGCTTCGTATCAAAAGAGAACTTGGTTTGAAAGGTCAGATTATAGGCGTTGGATTAGACCGTGTGGATTATACCAAAGGCATCCCAGAAAGGTTTAAGGCCATTGAAAGATTCCTTGAAAAATATCCTGAATACAGAAAGAAATTTACCTTTGTACAGGCAGGTAACTTAAGCCGAATCCACATTGATGACTACCGTGATTATAATGATAAAATATATGACCTCATGGTCGAGATAAATCATAAATTTCGTGACGGAAGATGGACACCTATACGTTTGTTAAAATCGCACTTTAACCGGGTAAGCGTTCAAGCCTTGTATCGCCTGTCGGATTTCTGTATCGTCAGCTCGTTGCATGACGGGATGAATTTGGTTGCCAAGGAGTTTATTGCCTCCCGCTTTGATGAATCTGGCGTATTGTTACTCAGTCGGTTCACAGGCGCTTCCGAAGAACTCGCGGGATGTATCCAGATCAATCCTTACGCCATAGATACTTTTGCAGAAGCTATAAAGGCTGCCATTGAAATGCCAGTAGAAGAAAAAAAGAAACGAATGCAACGCCTCAGGAAACAGGTACACGAACATAATGTATACAACTGGGGCCAAAGTATTGTGAACGAATTAATTAAATTACACCAATGAAATCCTTGTTTGAAAATATTCAGGCGGTTAATGAACTTCTCAATGAGAGAGAAAAGACCATTCTTTTAACAGATTTTGATGGCACTTTAACGCCCATACAAAAACATCCAGACCTTGCTGCCCTTTCTGAAGAAATACGTCAAATTTTAATAAAATTTTCTCATAATAAAGAAATATTTTTAGGTATAATAACCGGGCGTTCCCTTAAACAAATTAAAAAACTGGTACATATTCGGGATGTACTCTATGTTGCCAATCATGGTATAGAACTGGAAGGACCTGGTATTCGGTCTACATGTCCTGAAGCCAAGAAAGCGCGCAGCACCCTATGGCATATTTATATGAGGCTCTTTAAATCGTTAAAAAATATTGAAGGAGTGCATATTGAAGATAAAGGGCTTTCCATTAGCTTGCATTATCGCGCAGTTAAAAAAAGAGGTGATGTTGAATACATAATCAGTACGCTTCATGATATTACAAAACCTTTTTTGGACAGAAAAATGCTGTCACTGAGCACGGGGAAAATGGTTTACGAAATACGCCCTCCGGTGAAGTGGAATAAGGCCAGTACAATTCAATGGCTATTAACCCATTATTTTCCAGTAGAATTCAGCGAAGATGCCCTTCTTATTTATCTTGGTGATGATAAGGCAGATATTGAGGTGTTTGATAGTTTAATGGGGAAAGGACTAACGATCTTTGTGGGAAACCCATCGGATATGTCCACAGCAGATTACTATGTCAACTCCCCTGAAGAGGTAAAGGTATTTTTAGAACATCTTTACGAACAGAAACACGAGGTCCATAATGAATGCCTTCAATAAAGCAAAAGAGCCTTTTAAATTTTATACACAGCTCCACATGCCTGAACTTACTGGATTAAAGGCAGCCAATCTTCAAGAACTGCTGGACCTCATTAAAACGGTTCCGGGTTCGGTTATTTATCATCATACCCACCGTTTCCTCCAGCAGCATCAATATCTCTCACCAGAACCCCCGAATGACTTTGCATATTGGATTACGGGCATCTTAGGCGAAGAGGAACTTGGGGAGGCGTTGTATAGTATAGATACCATACAGTATACATCCATTCGTGAGCTTCGGGACGAGATCATTCGTACCATCGAGAATTATATCGTAAAACATCCAAGATCACTTCATAAGTTTGCAACACCTGGCGAAGAGTTTCATTTTTTAAAATCGGTTAGCTTTGTCTTCCAGACACCATATACAGCATCAGACCTCAAAGAATTTCAAGCAGTATTACAACGGGTGACTATCAGTTCAATATACTTTCACATGTTTGAGGCCAGGCTTCGTACAGGGCAAGGCACCAATGATTTTTCCAACTGGCTTGAAGACAGCCTTTCAGAGAAGAAACTGGCTAACAAAATCGCCTCCTTGGATCCGTATACCCATACTATGGAAAACCTCCGAAATACCCTTATAAAATTAATTGAAAAACGGGTTGTTGGGTCTATGGAGAAACCACCTGAAACCGATGTAGAAATTGCCCTGCCTAAACTATAAAGGATAAAGAACAATGCCTAAAATTGCTGAATACGAACCTGTTGTTGGTTCTAGTACCATCGAAGAACTGCGATTATTAGCAGGCAAACTTCAGGGAAAAGTTATCCAGAACATCAACTCTACGGCTGTGGGTGGAGGCGTGGCAGAGATTCTCAATCGCATGGTGCCTTTATTGCAGGAACTTGGGGTGGATACCCGATGGGATCTGATTAAAGGAGGCGAAAGTTTCTTCAATGTCACAAAGAAATTCCACAACGCACTCCATGGTAAACCCGAAGAAATCACCCCTCAAATGTTTGAAATCTTCATGGAAACCAGCCAGAGGAATATTAATGAAGTCAATATTTACGGAGACATTTTGTTTATCCACGATCCGCAACCCATTGCTCTGATTAAGAAAAAGCCATTAAAGCCCGACAGCAAGTGGATATGGCGATGTCATATAGACGTCTCAACGCCTAACAAACAGATATGGGACTTTTTAATCCCATTTATTCATCAATATAATGGTGCTGTTTTTTCTGCGCCGGGTTTTTCACAACCCTTGCCCATACGGCAATTTTTAATTTCTCCCTCTATCGACCCTTTAAGCGATAAAAACAAAGATTTACCACAAGACACAATAAATAATGTGTTAGAAAAATATCACATACCAAAAGACAAACCCATTATTACGCAAATTTCACGGTTTGACTATCTAAAAGACCCCGTTGGTGTTATCGAGGCCTATCGCTTGGTGAAGAAGCGTATAGACTGTCAGCTCATTATTGCCGGTGGGACGGCTACGGATGATCCGGAATCAACGAAGGTCTTTGCAGAAACAAAGGAAACGGCTGGGAATGATACCGACATACATATCCTCCCTATTCCTTCCGGCAGCGATATAGAAATCAATGCGCTTCAGAGGGCATCCACAGTCATCGTGCAAAAATCACTGCGTGAAGGATTTGGACTTACCGTAACAGAAGCATTATGGAAGGCAAAACCCATTGTCGCATCCAGCACCGGTGGAATCCCATTGCAGGTCAAGCACAAATACAGCGGTCTCCTATGTCATAGTGTTGCCGGTGCGGCTTTTGCAATCAAACAATTATTAAACAGCCCGGAATATGCCAAAAGGCTTGGCGAAAATGGCCGTGAGCATGTCAGGCAAAACTTTCTCCTTACCCGTCATTTGAAGGACTACATGCTCTTGTTCCTATGCATGTACCATCCTGAAGATATTGTTTATTTATAATAGTTTGGGCATTCAAGACACAAAGATACACGCTTGCAAACTTATATAAAATGTCTGTTATAAGTTATCACAAAAACAGCGGCAAATTTCTGGTTGTACCGACTCTGAAATTATTTGTAACTATTAAGCAGTCAGGCACAAAGTAATTGGACATGAAGTTTGAACCGGTTTTAAGATGAAACGGAGATGTTTATGAAGTACGTAATGCTTAAAAAAAGAATTATTTTCCCACGTACCTTTTCTTCCGGAAAGGAATTCATTCCGTATATAAGTGCTTACGTTTTTTGGATAGTCTTTCTCTGCGCCCCTGTGCAGGCACAGACTATTGAGTCGCCTATACCTTTCTCCGAAACTGGGAAAACCGCTGAAGTAAAGCTTGCAGAAGGTTTAATAGTAAAATCGGAAGACATTGAAAATGCCAGAAAGAAGGCAGATGAGGTAAAGGCTGGCGCTGATAAATCTGTAAACGAAATAGAATCCTTTATATCGAATTTAGAGAACAATGCAGAAATAACAACAGTTTTTTATGAGAGGTTGCAACAGGGAAAAAAAGACTATCAGACAGGAGAGGTAAATCCGAAATATTTAGAATTGCTGGATAAAGAAATCGGGATTATTAAACAAAAGATAAATGTAAACAACGAACAGATACCGGTATATAAAGAACAGATTACAGCCCTTCAAAATCAATCAAAAATTTATGCTGAGCGGGTTAGCCTGTTAGGTTCGGTAATAAAGATGGCTGAAACAGTTACCGTGACACCTTCTAAACAGGCTGAAATGGTCAGAAAAGAAGCGGACATAGCAAAGGGTTACATTGGGGCGTTACAAGCCAGTCTCAAAGAAAAAGAGACTCTGGTCTCAAATTTTACAAAGGAATTGGAGGACGTTAAAGTTAGGATGTCCGGTAAAGAACAAGACCTTGCTAAAGACTTAGAATTACTCAAGGCGGAGATTAAAGATGACAAGCTGAACGAAAAGGCACAAGAAAAGATTCGTAGTGTTTTGTCATGGCAAAAGGCCGTAAATACCCAGTGGATTACCCTCTTCAAATTAAGGCTGGAAATTGCCAGGACTCGTTATGATGAAGTAGTACAAGCGCTAAAAAATGCGGAACTCAATGCTGCCTTTTTAGCAGAAAAGGCAAGACGTTTGGAGGAAAAGCTCAAAACAGAGGAATTGCAAAAGAAACAGGTAGAACTGGAAATAGCGAAAAAAGCTGAGGAGGTAACGCAAAAGGTTGCAGAGGTTACGAGGGCAGAAGCAGAAAAGACCATACAGGAAACCGCCAGGAAAACCGAGGAAATTGCGCAGGAACAAATGGTAACAACCTCCCCTGAGAAAAAGAGGGTGCTGGAACTGGAGGCAGAAGTACAAAAACAGCTTGGACTAATTGCAAAAAAGAAGGACGACCTTATTACCATAGGCGCACAACGATATAAAGACGTTACTGAATATAAAAAGGTAGAAGCAGAAGTTGAAGATTTAATAAACAAAGGAGCGGCGTTAAAAGATGTTGAAGAATCGCTAAAAAAAGTTGAGTCAGAAATAAAACGCTTCTCGGAGGCGATAACGGCATTGGAAAGCCTCATCCCTTCCGTAAAACAGGAGGAAAAGCTGGTTACAGATAATCTGTCTATGTCCTATGAGGAAATATCAAAGATTGAAAAGGAAATAACATCATTTGAAGACAGAGAATTGGCAGGAAAGGCAACAGAATATGCACGCCAGATAGCAAAGACACTGGAAGAGCAAGTCGGACTTATATCTGCAAGACTAGATAGATTCTATGAACGACTGGAAATCAAGAAAAATGCGTTAGCCCTGTTGGATAAGACTAAAGAAACCTTGAATAATATGAAGGCTGCCAATGTCTGGACAAGGCTAAGGAGTTCGATTTCTACAAAGACATTTATTGTGTTATATAAAGACATACCAGGCATCTATACTCGATTAGACTATTTGTTCAATGCAGTCCAACTTCATACAAAAGATTTTATAACATATGTAGTACAAAATAAGCATACCTTCATATTCTGGGTAAAATTGTGCGGAATAGCACTGTTAGCCATTGGATGTTACTTTACGAAACGACGTATCCGGCGTCTTTGCGCAAAAAAGGCAATTGAATTCTATGAATATGAGGAATCTTCTGACTACAAAACAAGACTTTTCTACAGTCTTTTCGTAATCCTGCAAAAAAGTATATTTGCCGTATTATTGACTATTCTTGCCGTGCTTGTCGCAGTTATTTTTGACCTAAAAATTCCAGTAGTAAAGGCAACTATACAGGTACTCATCTAT
>MHYY01000015.1:0-3096 GCA_001830285.1 Planctomycetes bacterium RIFCSPLOWO2_12_38_17
TCTGACCATCAAATTCAGCGTAGAATATTTGCTGCCAGGGTCCGAGGTCTAATCTTCCATTAGTTACAGGCACTATTACCTGATGTCCGATGAGGAGGTTTCTGAGATGTGCATCACCATTTACCTCCCCTGTTCTATGGTGGTAATAGTCATGTCCCTCTGGTACTAATTTTAAGAGCCACTCTTCTATATCGCGATGGAGGCCCGGTTCTGCGTCGTTAATAAAAACACCGGATGTAATATGCATGGCTGATACAAGTACCATGCCTTCCTTAATACCGCTCTTCTTGACCGCGTAGTCAACATTTCTTGTAATGTTTATAAATTCGCGGCGTTTTTTGGTATCAAAGGTCATGTATTCAGTCAGAAATTTCACGTGTTGTTATCCTTATTTATTATATTGGGTTTAGAATCAGTCTTATTACGAAGCGACTTAATTTAATGACTGTAATGGAGGTTGTCAAGGGAAAATATATTAGTATGAATATAGGGTGTTTATTTTTTTATCAGGATATGTTTTTTCCAGTGGATATTATCGGTTTTTTGATAATCGGTGCGGTGATGAACGCCGCGGGATTCCTTACGTTTACGCGCAGAAGTTACTATGAGTTTAGAAACAAGCAGCATATTTTGTAATTCCCAGCCTGCTGGATTAGAAAATTCCTTGTCCATTACATAACTGCTCCACATTTCAATCATTTCTTCTGCTTCAAGCAGATGTCTCTCGTTTCTTTCGATACCAGCATCTCTCCACATGAGACTCTTGAGGGAGTTTTTAATATCATTCAGATCTAACCAACTAATCTTTGATAGACCCATAGATTTACGAATAGTGTATGGTAGCAATTCGCGCCTGGTTTTTTGAATTGATTTACAGGCATCTGTGCCTGCTATATAACCCGTTACCAGCCCTTCTAGCAAAGAGTTGCTGCCTAATCGGTTTGCGCCGTGCATGCCTGTACATGCTACTTCGCCGCATGCGTAGAGTTGTTTGATGGTTGTTCTTGATAAATAATCTACCTTAATCCCACCTATTATATAATGAGCGCTGGGGCGTACCGGAATCAAATCTTTTGCGATATCTATTCCAAAAGAGGAACAGATTTCCTTAATTTTGGGGAATCGCCTGTATAAACGTTCTTTTGGGATATGGCGAACGTCTAAATAGACGTGGGTATGATCAGTCTTTTGCATTTCTTTTAGAATACTCTGGCTGACTGCGTCTCTGGGGGCCAATTCGGCTTTTGGATGATAATTGGGCATAAATCGTTCACCTTTTTTATTTCTTAATATACCGCCTTCGCCCCGTACTGTTTCAGTGATGAGGAAACGTACAGCCCCAGCAATATATAATGTTGTTGGGTGAAATTGTACAAATTCCATATCCTGCAAAGTAGCGCCTGCTCGATAAGCCATTGCAAGCCCATCGCCGGTAGCCACATCAGGGTTTGTCGTTTCACGATAAACCTGTCCACAACCACCGGTTGCCAGAATCGTGTGTTTTGACCATATTAATATATACCCCTTCTTGGGATGCCATGCGATAGCGCCGTAACATATACGATTTTTAGTGATGAGGTCAATAGTAAATGTATGTTCAAGAACCTTTACGTTATTATTTTCTTTAATTGTACGGATAAGTATATGTTCTACTTCATTTCCAGTTGAGTCACCCTTGGCGCGGATTATACGCGCGAAACGATGTCCTCCTTCCTGTGTAAAGATTAAGCGATCGTCTTCCTTGTCAAACGATGCGCCCCAGTTTATTAATTCATTTATACGGTTTGGTCCTTCGCTAACGATTGCTTTTACTGATGCTATATCGCACAATCCCTGTCCTGCTTCTATAGTGTCTTTTATATGGTTTATAATGGTATCGTTTGGAGATAGTGCAACAGCAATTCCTCCCTGAGCGTAATTGGTGTTGTTTTCATCAATTTTGTCTTTAGTAACAACCATCACGGAATTATGCTTTGATGCCTGTATGGCAGCGCTGAGACCTGCAACCCCACTTCCTATTATTAATACATCTGTGAAGATATGAGAGAATGTGCGACTGTCAAATGAGATAAGATGTCTTTTTGGTTCTGTTTGTTTTTTCATTATGTGGATTTTATATTTAACGGATTTATTTGTCAAAGAAAAGGTGCTTGAATATAAATTAAAATGTTGTAAAATTCATCTAGGTGATGTCTGTTTTCTTGACTTTGATGATTTACAAGGGGGTTGTTTTTACGTGAGAACAGTAATTACAGGTGGGGCGGGTTTTATAGGTTCGCATCTGTGTGATTATTTAATTGAAAAGAGACATGAGGTTATATGTATTGATAATTTACTAACAGGCAAACCAGAGAATATTGCCCATCTAATAGGGAACGGCAAATTCCGGTTTATAAAACATAACGTTAGTGATTATATTTATGTAGATGGACATGTAGATAACGTGTTGCATTTTGCTTCACCTGCCAGCCCGGTTGATTATCTGGAATTTCCCATTCAAACCCTGAAGGTCGGTTCTCTTGGTACTTTAAACAGTATTGGGCTGGCAAAAACGAAGAAAGCAAAATTTCTTCTGGCATCCACATCTGAGGTATATGGTGATCCGCAGGTTCATCCCCAGCGTGAAGATTATTGGGGGCATGTAAATCCAGTCGGGCCTAGGGGCGTTTATGATGAGGCAAAACGGTTCGCTGAGGCAATGACTACGGCATATCATAGTTATCACAATGTTAATACGAGGATTGTAAGAATATTTAACACATATGGCCCGAGGATGAGGGTAAACGATGGTCGCGCACTGCCTAACTTTATGTGTCAAGCATTGAAGGGCGAAGATATCACTGTGTTCGGAAACGGTATGCAGACAAGAAGCTTTTGTTATGTTTCGGACCTTGTGGAAGGAATATATCGGCTGCTTATTTCAGACGAGCATGAACCTGTGAATATTGGCAATCCGGAGGAAATAACTATTCTCCAGCTTGCAAAAGAGATACTGGAACTAACAGGAAGTAAGAGCAAAATTATATTTAAACCCCTTCCAGTTGACGACCCAAGGATTCGACAGCCAGACATTTCAAAGGCAAAAAAGATTTTAGG
>MHYY01000015.1:3106-43063 GCA_001830285.1 Planctomycetes bacterium RIFCSPLOWO2_12_38_17
AGATTTTAGGATGGGAGCCAAAGGTCTTACGTAAGGAAGGATTACCTAATACACTTGAGTATTTTAAAGAAATGTTGAATAAGAAGATTTAGGTGTGTAGTGCGTTGAAGGATTTTTGTGATATTAGTGTTTTACAAAAAATATTGAAAAAACATTCGTCATAGCCGGTTACGTAGAGGTATTATTAATCAAAGAAGGATTTTGAGCAACAAGTGCTTTTATTGATAAGTTTTCATGGAAAAGGTTATTGCTATTTTTGGGAGTCCACGCAAGGAAGGAAATTCTGATATATTACTTAATGAGTTTATTAGAGGTATTACAAAGAGTGATATAAAAATAGAGAGTGTTGTTGTCAGGGATTTACAGATTGCTCCGTGTAAT
Source organism: Planctomycetes bacterium RIFCSPLOWO2_12_38_17 (assembly GCA_001830285.1). Taxonomy (GTDB): domain Bacteria; phylum Planctomycetota; class Brocadiia; order Brocadiales; family Brocadiaceae; genus PLOWO2-12-38-17. Next base: position 3,488 of record MHYY01000015.1, read on the forward strand.
TCATGTGGTGGGTGCTGGGAAAGCGGGATCTGCGTTATAGACGACGATATGCAGAAGATATATCCATTGCTGGTCGAAGCAGATGGTATTGTTATATCTTCTCCCATTTATTTTATGGGTGTTCCTGCACAATTAAAGGCATTTATTGATCGCTGTCAGTCATTTTGGGCAAAGAAGTATATTCTTAATTTGCCAATAAGGGAAGGAGCCAGAATTTCTAATGGGTTTTTCATTGCTACTGCGGCACGTGATAAAGGTGTGGACTTGTTTTCGGGTGCTGTAAAAACAGTGAAGGCTTTTTTTCATGTTTTAGATACTAAGTATACTGGCGATATGCTGTGTTCCGGGCTGGAAGGAAAGACTGATGCAGCCGATAAACAAGCATTATTGAAACAGGCATATAATGAGGGCAAGTCGTTTGGTATATAATAATTTATTGTTTCCAAAAAATAGAAATACATATTTTTATCAATAATAATATATGAAAAGTATATATTTTATTAACAACATAATTTTGCATGGTGGATAATAATGAAAAAAGAGCAATTATTAGAAAAAGACGAAGAAAAACAACATCGTTGTCCAGGTGAATCTTATACAATTAGTGATTCAATATGTAAAGGAAGGCAGAGGGTTAATTATCCTAAGTGTAAAGTATGTCTTGAGAAGGTAGAGCCGGTTCAAACACAAACAGAGTCCAGAATGTCTATGAATATCTTTAAAAGTTACGACATACGTGGGAAATACCCATCTGAGATTGATGAACATACGACAAGAAAAATTGGGGCGTCAATAGCTCAATTTTTCAAGGAAAAGAATCAAAGTGCAAAAAATATAGTTGTTGGCAGGGACATGAGGGTTTCTTCAAGGGCACTTGCTAATTCTTTAATTGAGGGTATATGTGCGGCTGGGTTGAATGTTGTAAATATAGGTGTTGTTTCTACAGAAATGACCTATTTTGCCGTAGGTTATTATAACTATGATGGGAGTGTGATGGTTACAGCTTCTCATAATCCGGCAGAATACAATGGCTTTAAAATATGCAGGGAACGGGCGATTCCTGTTGGCTATGAAACTGGTTTGGATCGTATTGCAAAATTAACCAGGCAGTATCATCCACCGCGCGAACAACAAGGAAATGTTACTTTCAGTGAAATTTTTAAAGATTATAAGAAACACGTGTTGAAATTTGTCAGAAATCTGAGACACCTTCGTATTGTAATAGATGCAGGTAATGGTATGGCAGGCAAGCTGATTCCTATTGTTTGTGATGGACTTCCGATTGAGATTATTCCACTTTATTTTGAACTGGATGGAAGTTTTCCCAATCACGAGGCTAATCCGCTGAAGGCTGAGAATATTCTTGATTTGCAGAATAAGGTGCGTGAGACAAAAGCGCATTTGGGTGTCGCTTTTGATGGAGATGCCGATCGTTGTATATTTGTGGATGAGATGGGCAGGGCGATTAGTTGTGATACCATTACAGCGCTGATTGCAAGACGGATGCTTGAACAGGAAAAGGGCGCGACAATTTTATATGACCTTCGTTCCAGCTGGGCGGTGCCTGAAGAAATAAAAGCCGCCGGCGGCATACCGTATCGCGAGCGTGTAGGGCATGCCTATATGAGGGCGACACTTCGCGAAAAAAATGCAGTGTTTGGAGGTGAACTATCAGGACACTATTATTTCAGGGATAATTATTGTTCAGATTCGGGTATGATTGCATTCCTTACGGTTCTTGATATATTGAGCACAAAACGTATCCCTTTTTCAAATGTAGTGGCACCGTTTAAAAGATATTATTCGACAGGCGAAACAAACTTTGAAGTAGAGGATAAGGATGCAAAGATTGATGAAATTGCAAAGAAATTTTCAGATGGGAAGGTGAACTATCTTGATGGTGTAACTGTTGAATACAGTGATTGGTGGTTTAATGTTAGAAAATCAAATACAGAACCATTATTACGTTTGAACCTGGAAGGAAAGACACAGGAAATAATGGAAAAGGGTAAAAAATTGTTGATTGGTATTATTCAGGGTAAATCCTAGTGAATATTTCTCCCAGTGTATTAAAAAAGTATATTTCGATTTGTTTGTTAACGACAATATTTCTTTTGCAAAATTTTGCACTTAATGAGTGTAGGTTGCTTAGAGCTGATACTCCGAAAGGTGAAGAAATTTTTGAGGTAAAATTCGAGAACGGGCAACTATCAGTAAAGCTTAAAAACTCTCCTTTGGAAAAGGTCTTAAAAGAAATCATGTCGCAAAGTGGTGCTAAAATCTGGCTTAATGATTCAATTGATACAACTATTACAATAGAGTTTCAAAACTTGCCGATAGAAGAAGGGGTTCGCAAGATTATTAAAAATAAGAACTACGCTTTTGTTTTCGCGCCGCATGAATCAAAAGACGGCAAATTGTCAATAATTAGTAGCCATAAGTCTAAAGAAACTGCTGTAAAGGGGAAGGATGTACTTTCTAAAAAACCCGTACAAAAACCAGTGCAACCTGCCGTAAAGAAAGGCAAACCAAAAAAAGAAAGGCGTTCATTTGAAGAACTTGTAAAAGAAGCTCTTGAAAATCCAAGCGCAGATAAGAGAGAAGATGCTATTATCGCCCTGGGTGAAACCAAGGATAAAAAGGCAATTGAAGTAATTTCAAAAGCGTTAACAAATGATGCCAGCGAAGATGTTCGGTTGAGTTGTATAGATGCCTTATTGGAAATTGGTGATAAAAGCGTTGTTGATGTTGTTTCCGTTGCCCTTAAGGATAAGGAACCATGGGTGCGTGAAAGTGCTGTAGAAGCCTTGGGTGAACTGGGCGGAGAGGCTGCAGTTGAGCTTATTAAAAATGCTTTAAACGACGACGACGGTTCGGTTAGAGAGCTTGCTAAGGAAATACTGGAAGAACAGGGCAAGGGTAAAAATTAAAAATTTTTATTTTTTGTGTTGACATTTCTAAAAAATTGTTTAATATTATAAACGTTTAAAAAATTAAACGTTTGTTAATTTAAACAACGATCTCTCAAATCTCCCAACTGAGAGACCCCATTCCTCCCGCAGTTCCCACTCTGCGGGAGGAATTTATAAACTATTAGGATATGGATAGAAATATCGCATACTGGTTTGCCATTCATACGAGATCACGTCACGAAAAACAAGTAGATATGTTTTTAAGGGAAAAGAGTATTAATTCTTTCCTTCCGCTTATAAGAACACTAAGTCGCAGGAGAGACAGGAGAGAATTTGTTGATTTACCGCTTTTCCCTGGCTATTTGTTTGTAAATATGACCTTAAATAGCATGTATGACGTTATCAATACGCGTGGGGTTGTAAGGATTGTAGGTAATGATAATTTTAATCCTACGCCAATTCCGGATAAACAAGTAAATGATATAAAATTACTTTTAAGCAGCAATGTTAAATTAGACCCTTACAAATATTTAAAAAATGGCGTAAGGGTGAGGGTGAAGGTGGGCCTATTGATGGGCGTAGAAGGTATTCTTTTGAAAAGAAAGACAAATTATCGGGTTGTTGTTTCGATAGACCTTCTACAAAAGGCTGCTTCGGCTGAAATTTCTATAGCTGATATTGAACCTATAGATTAGTCAGGTTTTGATCGGCAAACAGATAGTTTTATGGTTTAAGTTATTTGAGTTACGTAGGTTACATTAATAAAAATCATGTAACTGAGAGGGAGATACTCTATACTCACCTTGCGCTTCAAGCTGTTCCTATGACTTAATTAATGCTATTTCTATTCAAATTAGGTTGTGTTTTTCTTATATAAACGAAGTGGGGTATGCACTTGACGGCACCTACAACAAAGTCTTGTATTCTCGATATCGCCCTCCAGGATGCCTTTAACCAAACCTGCATAGGGAACAGGCTCCGCAGCCACAGCCTGTTGAGCTAAGCCGCAAAAAACTCTTACTACGATGAACAGAGGTCCGTATATGCTATCAGGTGCCGTCAAGTTCATACCCCATAAACGAAATCATTACCCACCCCTTTATCCCCTCCCAGGAGGGGACTTATTGATTCCCCTCTAGAGAGGGGTCAGGGGTGTGTTAAGAATTTGATATGCCTCGCAAACCCACACAACCAGAAAGTTTAAAAATCCTGTAAACAAATATTATGGCCAACCAGGAAGAAATCACACAATATAATATCCTCCAATCTATTGAAAATGGCGAGCAGATATCTCAACGTCAGTTATCGTCGCAGATGGGTATTAATGTTGCGTCAATAAATTTTGCGTTAAAAAAGCTTACCAAAAGAGGACTGGTGAAAATGTTGGGGGTAAATTCTAGGAGGATGAAATATATTTTAACGCCAAAAGGGATTGCAGAGAAAACGCAGCTTGCCTATAAATTTTTTGACAGAAATTTCCATTTCTATAAAGCGGTCAGAAAGGATGTTGAAAACAAAATCAATAGCATTTCCTTTAATGGTGGAAATGGGAATCGCGTTGCTCTTTATGGAGTTACCGACCTGATGGAGTTGGCATATCTCGTTATTCAGGATAAAGAAGAGTTGGACCTTGTTGCAATCGTTGATGATGAAACGAAGATCAGGATATTTGGCTATCACGTAATAGGTATCGAGGAAATAAATACCCACACCCCCGACTTTCTCTTACTAACAAAAGAATTAGATGCTGAGAAAGTAAAACAAATACCAGACTGTACTAAAGTTGTTGATATCAGGATTTAGGAATGAAAAGGGCGCTAATAACAGGAATCACAGGGCAGGATGGTTCTTATCTTGCAGAATTATTGTTGTCAAAAGGTTACGAGGTGCATGGTCTTATTCGTCGTGCCAGTACCTTTAACACAGAGAGGATTGATCATCTCTATCAGGACCCTCACAACCCCAATGCACGACTTTTTCTTCATTATGGGGACCTCTCTGATTCCGGACAAATAACAAATCTCATTTACAACATCCAGCCCGATGAAATCTACCATTTAGCAGCACAGAGCCATGTGCGTGTTAGTTTTGACATGCCAGAATTTACAGGAGATATTACAGGGCTGGGGACTACGAGGTTGTTGGAGGCAGTAAGAAGGAGTGGCATTAAAACCAAATTTTATCAGGCTAGCAGCAGTGAGATGTTTGGGGACGCCCTACCTCCTCAGAATGAAGAAACCCATTTTAGGCCAAGAAGTCCTTACGCCGCAGCCAAGGTTTATGCCTACTGGATGACTGTCAACTATAGAAATGGGTACAATATGTTTGCTTGTAATGGGATACTCTTTAATCATGAATCACCAAGGAGAGGCGAGACCTTTGTTACAAGAAAGATAACACGGGCAGTTGCTAATATAGTTGCCGGAAAGCAGAAGAGGCTATACCTTGGCAACCTAGAAGCCAGAAGAGATTGGGGCTTTGCACCTGAGTATGTGGTGTGTCAGTGGTTAATGCTTCAACAGGATAAACCAGAAGATTATGTAATTGGCACAGGAGAGAGTCGCTCCGTAAGAGAATTTGTAGAACTTGCTTTCAGACAAGGTGGTATCGAATTAGAATGGAATGGAGAAGGAGCTAACGAAAAAGGTATAGTCCATTCCTTAACTTCCAACCTCCAACTTTCAACCTCAATCAAAATCGGCGAAACTGTTATTGAAATAGATATGAAGTATTTCAGGCCTACAGAAGTAGACTTTTTACGTGCCGATATTACAAAAGCGCAGAAAAGACTGGGCTGGACAGCAAAAGTTATGTTTGAAGAACTTGTTAAGATAATGGTTGATTCAGATATGAGACTAGCTGGTTTAAAACCGCTTGGCGAAAGTGAAAAGATTCTGAGACAAAAAGGGATTGATTGGACGGGAACAAGTTTACATCAGGTTAAGGCTTAGATTGAGGTTAAGATTAAAGTTTGGTAAGTCACCTGAAACTACAACAAAATGGGATACAATTCATCTGAAGAAATGCCGGTTTGGCGAAAGGCAATGGACTTGGCAGTGATAATATTTAAGTTAACTCTTTAGAAAAAAAGCTAAACCTTAACCTGGATAGTTACTCAATGTCTTTCTGGTCTAACAAACGAATAACCGTCACCGGCGGTTCCGGCTTCCTTGGTTCTTGTGTGGTAGAAAAGCTGAAAGAACGTGGCTGTAAAGATATATTTGTGCCGAGGAGCAAAGACTACGAACTGGTTGAATATGAAGCGTGCAAAAGACTTTATAAAGATGCAAAACCAGATATCGTTATACACCTTGCAGCGAGGGTAGGAGGCATAGGCGCCAACCGCTTGAATCCGGGTAAATTCTTTTACGATAACTTGATGATGGGTGTTCAGATGATGGAGATAGGAAGGCAAGTGGGAATAGAAAAATTTGTTGCCGTAGGTACTATCTGTGCCTATCCAAAATTTACTCCAGTGCCTTTTAAAGAAGAGGATTTGTGGAATGGTTATCCTGAAGAGACCAATGCCCCCTATGGATTGGCTAAGAAAATACTTTTAGTCCAGGCGCAGGCATACAAACAGCAATACGGATTTAATGCTATTTATCTCTTACCAGTAAATCTTTACGGACCAAGGGATAATTTTGATCTTGAATCCTCCCACGTAATACCCGCGATTATAAGAAAATGTGTAGAGGCAAGGCGTTCTCAGGTGGAGGTTAAGGCTAAGGTCGAGACCGCTAACCCTCAGCCTGAGTATTCTCTTACCGTTTGGGGCACAGGTAGTCCCACCCGTGAATTTCTCTACGTGGAAGATGCAGCGGAAGGGATTGTCCTTGCAACTGAAAAATATAATAAACCAGACCCGGTTAATCTTGGGTCGGGGTTCGAGATTTCCATAAAAGATTTGGTGGGGTTGATTGCAAGGTTGACGGGCTTCGGAGGAAAAATTATTTGGGATGTCTCAAAGCCTGATGGTCAACCCAGGAGAAAATTAGATACATCGAAGGCAGAAAAGGAATTTGGATTCAAAGCCAAAACTCCGTTCGAAGAAGGTTTACAGAAGGCAATTGACTGGTATATCAAAAATAGACGATCCTGTACTTTTTAGAAATGGTAACGTGTTAGGCCATCTTAAGAAACGGATAAGAAATTGTTTATAAAAGTGCAGGGTGAGGAAGGATTGAAACAAGCAACTAAACGGTATAAGACAATACCCTATACAGGGCAGATGTGAAATAAATGAAAAGTATTTTTTCTAAATTTTTATATCTATTTAATCGCAGAGAAAAGCTGCAAATAGTTGTTTTGCTTATTTTAATATTGGTGGGGGCACTGCTTGAAACATTTGTGGTTGGGCTTATTTATCCCTTTATTTCTGTACTCAAAAGGCCAGAAATTATCCATGAGCACTGGATGTCAAGTTGGGTTTATAGGGTCATGCGAGCAGGGTCTGATAAGGAATTTATAGTTTGGATAGCTGTAGGGCTAATCGGAGTTTATTTACTTAAAAATGTTTATTTGATTTTTTTAGCATATACGCAGTCCAGGTTCATATTCAATAAGCAGAGAATGTTTTCCCGCAGGTTTTTTACTTTCTATTTACATCAACCTTATACCTTTCACTTGCAACGGAATACTGCTGAATTATTAAACAAAATCAACGGCGTAATTCCTTCATTGTTTAGCAGTTTCCTGCTCTTTGCGCTTATGTTTGTCATAGAAACAATAACTACCATCTCCATTTTAGGGCTACTCATTTTAATAAAACCTCTTCCAGCCATAATTACCGTAAGCATATTAGGTACGTTTATATTTGCTTTTTACAGAATACTCCGGAAAAAGATTGGTGAGCTTGGTAAATTGAGCCAGCATTATGGCGAAAAAATGATACAGTGGGTCAATCAAGGATTAGGAGGGTTAAAAGAGACTAAGGTTCTGGGAAGGGAAGAGTTTTTTATCAACACATTCGATAAAAATAGCAAGGGCTTAGCACGGGTTCAGTTGTTTATGCATGTGATTAATCAACTCCCCCGTTCCTTTCTCGAAACCATATGCATGATTAGCATGCTCCTGATAATGTTATTAATTATAGTCCAGAACAAGGAAATCCAATCTATTATTCCAACATTATCAATATTTGCTATGGCTGCTTTCCGCATCATACCCTCTATGAATCGTATTTTTGCGGCAACGGCAGTATTACGGTTCAACAGTTATTCAGTAGAGGTAGTTTATAATGATCTGGTTTCGCTCAATAAAGATCTCAATACTAATGACGTTGCAAAAAGAGCAGATGCTACCGAAACTGTTATAGTTTTTAATAAAGTGATAGAACTTAAGAATGTTTACTATCAATATCCTAATGCTAACAGGCTAGCCTTAAATGACATTTCAATAAAAATTCCTCAACATTACTCTGTTGGTTTTGTTGGACCATCAGGAGCGGGTAAAACAACCCTCGTGGATATTATTCTGGGGTTGCTTCCTCCAACACAAGGAAAGATGTTGGTAGATGGTAAAGATATTCAAGATAATTTGGCAAGTTGGCAACGCCGGATAGGTTACATTCCCCAGAATATTTATCTTTCTGATGATACTATTCGATGTAATATTGCATTTGGCTTGCCCGATGAACAAATAGACGAGGAAAAGGTCTGGTCAGCTTTAGAGTCTGCACAACTTGAAGAACTCGTTAATAGCTTTTCTGATAAAATAAATACCTTTATAGGCGAGCGGGGTATTCGTCTTTCTGGTGGCCAATGCCAACGTATAGGAATTGCCAGGGCGTTATATCATAATCCTGAAGTGTTAGTTATGGATGAAGGCACAGCTTCTCTGGATAATGAAACAGAACGTGAAATTATGAAGGCAATGAGACGCTTGGGTGGGAAAAAAACCTTGATTATCATTGCACATCGTTTAAGTACGGTAAAAAACTGTGATCTACTTTATTTCGTAAGTGATGGCAAAGTGGTAAACTATGGAACGTATGACGAGCTACTCATTAATAGTGTGGACTTCAAGGAAATGGTTATGTCCACTGAGTATGAATAAAAATTAATACACTACTACTTGATTTTGTAGTTAACTGTTTTCTGTTGAAAGAAATAAGACATCCAGTAAATCCTGTTATCCTGTTTAATAATTTTGTAAATGGAAAAAACAAACGAAACTCAATATATCCAACCCAAACGGCCTCATAATTATGTTGCCTTTTTTCTAACCCTTGCCTGTAATTTACAATGTCCGTATTGTATAAATCTGCATGGCGCTGGTTCCCGATATCAACGGGCGAAACGGGCGAATTTAACTGCTGAAGAATGGATAAAATCTGCTAATCGGCTGGTTTTGAGAGATGATTTACCCCTTACCTTTCAGGGAGGCGAGCCAACTTTACACAATGGTTTTTATAAAATAGTCAATGAAGTTAAAAAAGAAATAAAGATGGATTTATTGACTAATATGGTTTTTGACGTAGAGGAATTTATAAAAAATGTTCCTATATGGAGATTTCTGAGGGAAGCACCTTATGCCGCGATAAGAGTTAGTTATCACCCAGGCCAGAATGACATAAACGACCTGATTAAAAAAACTTTGAAGATGCAAGAGGCTGGTTTCAGAGTGGGATTGTATGGGGTGTTAATTCCGGATGAAGAAGTGAAAAAACATATCCTGGAAGTACAGGAAACATGCATAAAAATGGGGATAGATTTTAGAACGAAGGAATTCCTAGGTGAATATAATGGAAAGCTATATGGTACTTTTAAGTATGAAGGTTCTGTTTGCGGAAAACAAATACAGTCTTGTAAGTGTAAACCCTCCGAGCTTATTGTAGATCCGGGAGGGTATGTTTATAAATGTCATGCAGATCTGTATAATGGAAGAAGTCCAATAGCTCATATCCTAGATGGAAATTTTACCGAAGAAGAAATAGATAAATTCAGGGATTGTTCTTTTTATGGTGATTGTAATCCCTGCGATGTCAAGGTAAAGACAAATAGATTCCAGATATTTGGACACACTAGCGTTGAAATAAGAAATGTACATGAGGCCGCAGTGAAATTAAAAACATAAAACCACAGATTTCGCAGATTACACCGATAATTTTTTCATCTATGCAATCTTGAGATAATCCCCTCATGGAAAAAGATCCCAGGACTCATGAAATTATAGGAGCGGCAATCGAAGTCCATAGCATAATTGGCCCAGGCAAGTTAGAAGCTGTTTATCAAGAGTGCCTGGAAATAGAGTTTAAGAAGCGTAATATCGCCTTCATTGCACAACCGCAGTTAAAAATTTATTATAAAGAAATAGAATTAGAGAAATATTATATTCCGGATTTTATTGTATTTGGAGAAATTGTCTTAGAGATCAAAGCTGCAAAAACTTTAGCGAAAGAAGATGAAGCTCAAATAATAAATAGTCTAAAGATTAGCTGTCACAAAATAGGTTTACTTATCAATTTTGGTGAAGCGTCACTACGATTTAAAAGGTTTATTAACTAAGAGCTGCACTTAAGAAAATCTGAGTAATCAATGAAATCTGTGGTTTTTTCTTTTGTGGGTAATTTTAAAATTTCGATACAATGCCTAAAGAAAAAGTTTTAATTATAAAGCTTGGTTATTCAGAAACATTGGATGGTGAAATAGGGAAAGTAACAAGCTTGGGTGATGTACTTAGAAGCACTGTTATCCTGCATCTTTACAAAGATGCTTATGTTACTTGGCTTGTAGATGAGAAGGCTTTTCCACTACTTAGAGGAAATCCATTTATCCATAGGATACTTTCTTATGATTTTACAACTGTATTACAGTTACAATCAGAACGATTCGATACGGTTATTAATCTGGAAAAAGTACCTGGTGTGTGTGCCTTCGCAGATTCTCTTCATGCATGGCGACGATACGGCTTCCGATTTGATCAAGAAAAAGGAATGGCCCTTACGTATGATGGTTCTCATCATGTCTTAGAAATTTGTTTAGATTTAGAACACAAGAAAAAAACAAAAAAATGTTGGGATGAGATTCTGTTTGAGATGATGGGAGCAACTTGGCAAGGCGAAGGTTGTATTCTTGGGTATAAGCCAAAATCTGAAGTTAATTATGATATTGGTTTTAATTACGATGTAGGTAAAAAATGGCCTAACAAAGCCTGGCCTATGGAATATTGGAAAGAATTTGAAAGAATTATTGGAAATAAATATACGGTTACGTGGCAAAGCGGATTGGGTAATATCGAAGAATATATTGAGTGGATAAATTCTTGCCGTGTTTTTATAACAAATGATAGTTTGGGATTGCATATAGCAAATGCATTAAATAAAAAAATAATTGCGCTTTTTGGTCCTACACATGCAGATGAGGTTTATATAAAAGATGGTGTAAAAATATTACCTGTTTCTAATTATGATTGTATTCCTTGTTTAAATGCTAGGTGTATACAAGATAAATCGTGTATGAATTTTATCGAACCAAAGATAGTTTGCGATTCAATTAAAGATTTTATGAAAGATAGATAACTGTTTATATTTCTAATCGCGACATATAGAGAACATGGATAAATATCGTATAGATAGTCATAAACTTATATATCACATACCCAGAGTAAATAGCTGGTTAAAAGGAGAAAATATCTATCCGATTTACATGGAAATAAGCCCTTCTGGTGACTGTAACCATCGTTGTACGTTTTGTGCCCTTGATTTTATGGGTTATCAAAAAAGACATCTTGATGTATCCATGCTAAAGGAAAGGCTTTCGGAAATGGCTATCCTTGGATTAAAAAGTGTTTTGTATGGCGGCGAGGGAGAACCATTAATTCACGAATGTATTGCGGAACTAATCAACCATACAAAAAAATCTGGAATAGATGTAGCTTTGACCACAAATGCAGTATTATTAAAAGAATCTTTGGCGGAAAAAATCATGGCTGATCTGGAATGGTTAAAGGTAAGTATTAACGGAGCAACAAGAGATACTTATGGTAAAATCCATCGAACAAAACCTTCTGATTTTGATATTGTAATTAAGAATCTTACAAGTGCAGTCAAAATAAAGAGGCAGAATGGGTATAAATGTACGCTGGGAATGCAAATCTTATTATTACCTGAAAACAACGAAGAAGTTATTAAGTTAGTTGAAATTTCAAGAGATATTGGTATGGATTATTTGGTAGTAAAGCCTTATTCTCAACATCTTCTAAGCAAAACCAATAGATACAAAGATATAAAATACGATGAATATGTTTACCTTTCTGACGTATTATCGAAAATTAGCACAAAAAATTTTAATGTTATATTCAGGATGCATACTATGAAGAAATGGGATAGCAATACTAAAAATTATAATCAGTGTTTTTCATTGCCATTTTGGTCGTATATGGATTCAGGAGGGAATCTCTGGGGCTGCAGTGCCTATCTTGGTGATGAGCGATTCCTTTACGGAAATATTTATGAAAATTCCTTTAAAGAGATATGGGAGGGAGAGAAAAGAATACGCTCTCTTGAGTGGGTGGAAAAGGAACTCGATGTTAAACAATGCCGAGTAAATTGCAGGATGGATGAAATAAATCGTTACCTATGGGAGTTGAAATATTCACCGGAACATATTAATTTTATTTAATATTCAAAATTGATTTTTTATGAATTTAGAAACTAGAGCCAAAAAGATCCGGAAAAAAATCATAGAAATAGCTAATAAGTCTAAAAGTCCGCATATAGGCTCTTCTTTGTCTTGTGTGGATATTTTAACTGTTTTGTACTATGATGTATTGAAACTAGAACCTTGGGAAAAGAGAGATATTTTTATTCTAAGTAAAGGACACGCGGCAATGTCACTATATAGTACCTTAGCTAGCAGAGGTATTATGGATAATCAGTTGTTAGAAGGTTATTATCAAAACAATGGTACGTTACCTGCGCACCTTGATCGGTTTAGTGCAAAAGGCGTTGAAGTATCAGCAGGTTCACTGGGACATGGATTTAATATTGGGCTTGGGATAGCTTATGGATTTAAAAAAAAGAAGGAGATGCGAAAAGTTTATGCATTGATAGGAGATGGAGAAACCCAGGAGGGTTCTATTTGGGAAGGTGCTCTTTTCGCGTCTAAACTTGGAATAGATAGTTTTACCGCAATCATGGACTATAACAATTTACAAGGATACGGAAGGGCTTGCGAACTATGCAGTTTTGAACCAATAAAAGCAAAATGGGAGTCATTTGGCTGGCATGCTATAGAAGTAAGTGGTCACGATTTTGACGCTCTTAAAAGTGCTTTCTGCGAAACCACACAGGGGAAACCAAAAATAATTATCGCACACACTACCAAAGGGAAAGGTGTTTCCTTTATGGAAGACCAGCTTGTCTGGCACTATTACATTGTTACAGATGAACATAAAGAAAAGGCATTACAGGAATTAGAATAAGTCTTTTAAAAGGATCTTTTTGAGGGAAGACGAATGAAGCTAATCGAAAGAGAAATAAATATCTTATTAGAGAAGGGATATTACAAAAATAAAGAAGAATTAATGGATGACGCATGTAGATCTCTTTTGAGAAACAGACCTCACTTGAGAATAGATGTAGCCGCAACTTTATATGAAAGGGCAGAGATTTCACTGACTAAAGCATCAGAAATTGCAGGTGTATGCGTAGAAGAATTTAAAGAAATTTTAAAAGACAAGGGATTATTAATGGAGGTTTCATCAATTCCTAAAGAAGAACTCGATAAACAGGTGAAATTTATAATAAAGTAGAAATATATAAATGACAATTTTTGATACTGATATTTTGAGTACATTTGCGAAGATTAACAGACTGGATTTAATAAAGAGATTGTTTGGAACGATTTATATTACTCCAATGATAAAAGAAGAACTCCTTGCCCCTTTAGAATATGGATATAAATTCCCATTACAAATTCTGAATGATAGTACAGCTATTATACCAACAGAAGGAGAATTGAGTTTATATTCAAATTTTAGAACAAAACTTGGTAAAGGTGAAGCAGAAGCTATTTCTATAGCACGGGCTAGGAAACTATCATTTGTCACAAATGATAAAGTTGCTCAAGAAATAGCAAAAGAAAATGGAGTGAACATTATATCGATTCAAGCCATTTTGAAGGCATCGTTAGAAAAGCATTTTTTATCACAAGTGGAACTTTTTGAAGTCATTAAAGATATGAGATTTAAAGACGGCCTTATTATACCCGAAGACGAGATAAAGAATATTCTGTACCCGAACAAGGCTGAAAGCGACTAAAATCTGAAAACAAATGAGAAATACTTTAATTAACACAATAATTGACGCATGCAAAAAACGAGAGGATGTTTTCGTTATTAGCGGAGATGCTGGACTGGGGGTCTTTGATGAATTCAAAGAAGCATATAAAAATAGATTTCTTAATCTTGGCATCGCTGAACAAAATATGGCGAGTTTTGCAGCTGGACTCGCCATGTCTGATTTTAAAGTATATATATACAATATTATACCATTTTTGTTATATAGATGCTATGAGCAGGTGCGAAATGATATTTGTTATCAGGAGTTACCGGTTACTTTGGTTGGAATTGGCAGTGGCATTACGTATGCTCCCCAGGGCATGACCCATTATTCTGTGGAGGATTTGGGGCTTGCGCAAACTTTGCCAAATATTAAAGTGTTTTCTCCCTTGGATCCGATAGAGGCAAAACTCGCGGCGGAATATTCATTAAATTGCAAGTCGCCAGTTTATATCAGACTTGCCAAAAGAGGTGAACCGAATATACATAAAAAAGAAAATTTTGATATAACGGAACCTCAATTGATAGAAGAAGGAGAAGATATAGCAATTTTATTTCATGGATCTATTGGTGTAGAGGTGCTAAAGGCTGTAGGAATATTAAAAAAAGAGAAAATTTATCCAAAAATTATATCAGTTCCGATGGTTATACCGATCAATTCAGAAAAATTGTTTTCTATGGTTAAAAGTGCAAAATACGTTATTACTGTTGAAGAGCATTTCTTGAACAGCGGGATTGGTTCCATGCTGTCAAGGGAATATGTGAAGGCAAAGCCGAATTGGGAGCTGTTCACGCTCGGAATACCAGATGGATTTATTCATGTAATCAAAGATTTGGATGGTATGCGAGAATATTTTGGAATTTCAGCAGCCAGAATTGCGGAGTATATAAGAAAAAAAGTAATTGTGTAAGTAAAGAGAAATGGTGAGATGGAGAGAAAAGAATTAAAGAAATATTTGATTTTTTTCTCCAATTCTCCCTTGTTCTCCCTTTCTCCTTTTTCCCCCGGCTCGTTTGATTGAGAGGAGTAATACATGGGAAGACTTTTGAATATAGTAACTCCATTACATAAAAAGGCAAAAAGAGATTATATTGGCAGGATGACAGACAATAAAATTGAATGTATGAAAGTTGCCAAAAAATATGGGCAGGAATACTGGGACGGTGATAGACGATATGGATACGGAGGTTACAAATATGATGGCAGGTGGGAAGCTGTTGCTAGAAAACTCATAGAAACATACAATCTCCCTGAAAACGCAAAGATTCTTGACGTTGGTTGTGGAAAGGGTTTTTTGCTTTATGAGTTTAAAAAACTTTTGCCAAACTGTAGTATAACAGGCTTTGATATTTCTGAGTATGGACTTAAAAATGCTAAAGAGGAAATAAAAGAAAATCTATTCCAGTACGGGGCGCAGGATGTTTACCCTTTTGGAAATAATGCGTTTGATTTGGTTATTTCAATAACAACGCTTCACAATCTCCATGTATTTGAACTTAAAACAGCCGTAAAGGAGATTGAGAGGGTAGGGAAAAACAAATACATCGTCGTGGAAGGATACAGAAACGAGGACGAACTGTTCAACCTGGAATGCTGGGCATTAACCTGTGAGAGTTTTTTCAAACCACAGGAATGGATATGGTTATTTCATGAGCTTGGTTATACCGGTGACTATGAGTTTATCTATTTTGAGTAAAAATAATTTTGGACGCGGATGAACGCGGATTATAAAGATTTTAAACATAAAGAACTTACAGATGAAGTCACGACCACCCGCATAGTGGGTGGCTTGGCTAGCCCTAAAAGGGCATTGTTACCGGCTCCCCTTAAGGGGATACCGTATAACTTTTCAATGACAATTGCACGATGCGTTGTTTCAGACCGACTCTAGGTCTTTAAATCGCTTAACTTCGCCGTGCCACTTCATCCTCTTTAGAGGGTGGCAAGGATATTTTTTAAACTTTGTAATTTTTTCTTACCCTCGTATTTGGATTATGCTTTTTGAACAGTTTCTAATACCCTTTACTTAAGCACTTGGCTCCTGATAACTATAGCTTATTACAATCGAACACGGATATTTACACAGCTTCTTGAATTGTTTGTTCTGATGCAAAAGCAGTTATTTTTCATGTAAATATACTGTAAATGATAAATACCGCAGCATAGCTTTTGCTATTCACACCCGCTTAGCGGGTGGTTCAGCTCAGGAATTAAGGCAGCAAAGTGTTTACCCGAAGAACACGAAGCGCAATTATTAAATTATTTAAAAGCAACTGATATGGAGGTTGGGCTTTTGCTTAATTTTGACAGTAAACCGGAAATTAAAACGTAAGGCATTCGATAATTTGAGGAAAAACATATCCGCGTTTATCTGCGAAAATCAGCGTCCAATTTGATTTTTCATTATGGGACTTTTATATACTAAATTAAAAATATTTCACTATCAGGCAAAGATTGACTCATTGCCGCAGCAAAGTAAAGATATACTTCCACCAGTACACATAAGGATCAAGCCTACCAATGCCTGTGGCCACAACTGCTGGTATTGTGCATACAAGGCGGATAACTTGCAACTTGGCAAGGATATGAATAAAAGGGATTTTATCCCCAAAGAGAAGATGGCAGAAATTCTTGATGACCTTGTGGAAATGGGGGTGAAAGCAGTTACCTTTAGCGGAGGGGGGGACCCATTGTACTATCCTTATCTGTTGGATGCTGTAAAGAAGCTAGCACAAACTCCCATAAAATTCGCATCCTTAACAAACGGCTCACGATTGCAAGGAGAAGTTGCAGAGATCTTTGCCCACCGTGGCACATGGCTGAGGATATCCATAGACGGATGGGATGATGAAAGTTATGCCCGATACAGGAATGTGAAAGTGGGCGAATTTACCAAGGTAATGAATAATATTGAAAGCTTTAAAAATCTCGGTGGAAAATGTTATCTAAGTATAAGCTTAATTGTGGACAAGGAGAATGCTGGACATGTATATGAGTTTATTAGGAGACTAAAAAATATGGGCGTCAATAGCGTTAAGGTGTCACCGTGCATTGTTAGTAATGACGGTGCGGTGAACAATGCCTATCATCAACCTATCTTTGACCAAGTCAAGGAAAGCACCCGGAAGGCTGTTGCTGATTTCTCGGACGGGCACTTCGAGATATTTGATTCTTATCATGCCTTGGATGATAAATTTAAAAAAGATTATGACTGGTGTCCGTATTTGCAGATACTACCAGTGATAGGGGCAGATTTAAACATTTACCCCTGTCAGGACAAGGCTTACAACCTTGAAGATGGCCTAATTGGCACTATTAAAAACCAGCGCTTCAAAGACTTCTGGTTTTCGGATAAAAATAAATTCCTTAAAATTAATCCTTCAGTCAACTGCAATCATCACTGCATTGCCAATGAGAAAAACAAAATGGTTTTAGAATATTTATATGCAGATTCTGAGCATTTAAGTTTCGTTTGAGGAAATAAATGGGGTCTGAGAGTTATAATGAGGGACGGCAGTTTACCCTTGTTGTTGGGTCAGATAGCTTAATTGGCAAAGCATTAATGGCTCACTTAAACCGTGCTGGATCGCGAGTTTTGGGAACTACTCGGCGGTACGAGCAAGTAGATGACATACACTTGTATCTTGATCTTGCAAAGAATGTAAATGATTGGCAATGTCCGTTCCCAGTTAAAGTTGCTGTTGTGTGTGCGGGCGTGACTAATCTTGATATGTGTAGGCATAATCCGATTGCAAGTGCTTCTACCAATGTGGAGGGTTTGTCTGCTCTGGTGAAGAATCTGGTGAATAGTGGTGCATTCGTAATTTACCTTTCAACTAATCAAGTCTTCGATGGTACAGTTCCGTATCGCAAGACCGATGATCCATTGTCTCCAATTACGGAATATGGTCGGCAAAAGGCCGAAGCAGAGCTTCGAATCAGTGCATTTGCTGATTCTGTAGCGATTGTGCGTTTAACAAAAGTTTTAGGACCAAATCATATGCTCTTTTCTGCATGGGCAGGAGCGATGCAAAAGGGTGAGGCTATTCAACCTTTCGCAGATATGGTTATAGCGCCAATACCTTTGTCTTGTGTGGTGTCGGTGATTAGACTATTAGCAGATCGAAGATTATCGGGTATTTTCCATGTATCGGGAGAGCGTGATATTTCTTACGCGGAGGCTGCTTTTTTGGGTGCCGAACTGCTTGGTGCAGATTCATGTCTAATACAACCGGTCAATGCCTCGCAGTCGGGTCATTATACGGAGGTTGTTCCAGCCCACACCACACTAAACATTGATAGCCTGAGATTTGCTTTGGGAATAGAACCACCGGACGTTAGGTGGACAGTTAAGATGGCGTACATGAAGCCATCTACGCTTGTAGGGATAGATAAGATGTTGTTTTATACCAGATTCTAAATTAGTATGGCTATTTCTCCATATCTCAAACGGCTACGGCAGGCTGTAGGTCATGAAACACTACTTGTACCTAGCGTAAGTGTCATAATAAGGGATGACTCTGGCCGCATATTGCTCCAGCAGCGTGCAGATAACGGTGAATGGTGTTTACCTTGTGGGATCATGGAGCCAGGGGAACGTATAGTCGAGACAGCCATTCGTGAAGTGCGTGAGGAGACGGGATTAGATATTAAGATAGTTCGTTTAGTGGGAGTGTATTCTGATCCTTTAGCTTACACTTATTCCAATGGTGATAGCATACAACCCATGCTGGCACTTTTTGAGGGGCGGGTTGTTTCAGGTGTATTGATGCCAGATTATGAAGAAGTAGTGCAACTTGGATACTTCGAGCTAGAAGCCTTACCGGAAAGCATAGCGGAACAGCAACGTATGCTTATATTTGATGCACTTGCTAACCGGCAAGAGGCATTTTTTAGATAGGCTAGTTATGAATTCATGCACGTTTAGAGGATTGTTTTATACCTAAATCTTACAACCAGATAAAATCAAACTATCAGATAACAGTACAAAAACATCATGAACTTATTGACTATTCTTATCACTACATATAATCGTCTAAATATTTTAAAACAATGCTTAAATGCTATTTTTTCATCAAGGGGTTTAAATTATGTAAAAGACATTGTCGTTGTCGATGACTGTTCTACAGATGGTACGACAGAATATCTTCAACAGCTTTTTGTTGAAGGGGAAATAACAACGTTTATTAGAAATGAACAAACCAAAGGACCTGCAACCAGAAGAAATCAAGGGATACGTTGTGCAAAAGGTGAATATATTCTAATTATGGGAGATGATGTCATCTTATTTAAATCTACTATTGAATTATTCTGCAAACATATTCAAAAATATGGACTTCACAACGCTTCTGTTATAGGGAATATATTGCCTTTCCCAGATAATATAACTGCCTTTGTATATTGGAGTTGCAATGGTGGCTCACAGTTTGGGCATTATCGGTTATCTGATGAGAATAAATTTGATGCTGGTGATGAATACTTCTATACGTGCAATGCGGTGACCCCTACAATAATTTTAAAGGAAAATCCGTTTGATGAGTCTTTTCCTTATGCTCGATTTGAAGATAGAGAACTGAGTTACAGGTTAAAAAAAAAATCAATCATAAAATTCATTATTTAGCTGAGGCAAAGTCCTATCACAAACACAAGATGCCTTTTAAGGTATGGCTACAAAAATTCGAACAATTTACGTGGGCAGCGTTACATTTTAGTAATCTTTACCCCAATGATCATGATTTAAAACGGAAACTAGGCATTAAAAAAGCATTAGAAACAGAGAGTTTCAAAAATGAGTCTTTAGAAAATGCGGTGCAACTTATCAATCATTATCACAAGCAATTTTTCGATTCAGAGACAAATTTTGGACAGTCTTGGATAAAAAATGTTGTGACGATGAGTTTCCAAAATTTGCAGGAGTTCTTCAGAATCAATTGTTATCGTAAACATTTAGACATGCCTCTACTTGTCGATGTTGATCGAAAATTTAGCGTTCAGGAAGCAATGAATATGATTCTGGAAAAATTACATAATGAGGTTTAACGAGTGTTTTTTAAGGCTTCAGGATGATAATATATTTTTTCAACGAGTTGTATGTTTAGATAGGATTTGACAAAAAATAGATGTTAACTGAAAAATAGGAGAAAGCTGCAATATGTTTCACAATGATATGAAGAAAGTCCTACTGGTTATTTCCAATTCCCGATGGCATGAAAAACGCCCTTGGTTGACTAGTCCACATTCTGCGTTGATTTTGACAGCCTTATTAAAAAAGGACTTTAATTTTAGCATAATAGACGCAAACGGACTAAATCTATCTGAGGTGGAATGTCAATTACGAATACAGAAACACAACCCGGATGTTATATTGATTTCTGCTTTATCGGTCGAGTACCATAAACAAGCTCATACGACACTGGCTTTGGCTAAAAAAGCCTCTCCAAATGCAATCACTGTTATCGGAGGAGTATATCCGACTGTACTTGGCGAAGAAGTTTTGAAGGACACTAACGTAGATTATATTTTTATAGGTCATGCAGAGGAACGCATTGTGAATTTTATTCAACAGATAGATGATAAGGGAGACATATACGATCTTCCGGGTATTGGTTTTAGAACTGCTACTGGTGCGACTAGGATCAATCCAGTTCGGAGTTATATTGGCGATGTAAAGAAGTTGGTCAAACCTGATTACTCTTTATTGGATTTAGAGCCATATTGGGATTGGAAACAACATGATCATCAAATGAACTCTAGCGTTCGTTCGGCACAAATTATTACCACATATGGGTGTCCGTATAATTGTGTGTTTTGTGCAACTCGAACGATCAGTGGAAAAGGAGTCGCAATTCGACCAGTTGAGGATGTGTTGGAAGAAATTGAATTTTTAATTTCGATGTATCATATTAAAAGTTTGTCTTTTCAAGACGATTTGTTTCTGGCTAAGAGGAGTAGGGTAGAAGAAATACTTAAAGCATTTATTGATCGTAACTATGGTTTAACATGGAATTCTTCAGCCTCTAGTTGGCATCTAGACGACGAATTGTTGGTCTTGATTCAAAAAAGCGGGTGTCGTCTACTTACTATGTCTGTGGAATCAGGGTGTCAGAGAGTTTTAAAGGAGGTTATTCACAAGCCATTAAAATTAGATACAATTCCTCCCATTGTCAGAAAATGTAGAGAACTTGGAATAGATATAGTTGCTAATTTTGTTATCGGTTTTCCAGGAGAAACATGGGATGAATTGCGCGAAACATTTCGTTTTGCCGAAAAGTGCAATTTTGATCTGGCGCACTTTCATATCGCTACTCCACTGCCTAACACAGATTTATATTCCATTGCAAAAGAGCAAAACCTTCTTCCAGAGGATTTCAGTTTTCTGGGTGATAAATACTTTGGTTTTGGCGGTGCCTTTATTACTACGGAAGAATTTACCCCTGAACAATTGATGATTTTGCGTTCCTATGAATGGGATAGGATCAATTTTAGTTCGCCCCAAAAAATTGAAAAAGCTACTAAATTATACCATCTTACTTTGGCCGAACTGAAAGACCATCGTCGCCAAACAATTAAAAAAGCTGGCATCCACTTGGCAACTCACGAGGAGTGATCACTAAGCGTATTTCTGCCAGCCTCGTTCATTTTGATGATATTTCTATTGAACTGAGATTTTCTATGCATCTAATAAAGGCGGACAAGAAATGATTAAAGTACTGTTAGTTAACACCCCTGATGACAAAAAGCCTGTCAATAGAGACATGGCTGGTGGACTAGGGTTCGACCGAAGCAAAACAACGGTTCTGCCTCCTATGGATTTACTCAATTACGCGACATTTCTTGAGCAAAAAGGATACTCAGTTGTATTGTTCGACTCGCAAGTCGAATCCCCTGCACAGGAGCAAATCGAACGGATAGCCAATCAGTTTAAACCGAACGTAACAATCTTAACTGCATCTCTGCCCTCAGTAGACAATGATATTTCATTTGCCAAATGGCTAAAGGGTATTCTTCCTTTCAGCAGTCAAATTATATTCAAAATAGGAACTCGATTTCGCCCAATAGTTGAAAAGATTTTAAGAAGTAGTGGTTGCACATATTGTATTATCGGGGAATGCGATTTAGTTATTGATCAGATATTAACGGGACATACTATGGAGGGGACAGCGCGCTTATTGAATGATGAATATCACGAGCAACAGGAAACTCTCCTTAAGGATATCTCTCAGCTTCCAATTCCCAACAGAAAGCTTCTTAATAATGATGCCTATCGTTATCCTGCCTTAGGAGATAAAACGACAACTATGCAAACAAGCAGAGGTTGTTCATTCAGTTGTAGCTACTATTGTCCATATCCTTTGGTTCAGGGCAAAACATGGAGAGCCATGAACGCATCACGAGTCGTGAGTGAGATTGAGACTATTATAAGGGAAAATAAAATTGAAAATATATTATTTCGTGATGCTACATTCACATTGGATAAAAAACGTACGCAGGAAATCTGTCACTTGATTATTGAGAAATCATTATCATTCTCATGGTGGTGTGAAACTCGTATAGATTGCCTAGGCATTGATTTGATTGATATTATGAAAAAAGCCGGATGTGTTGGTATGAATATTGGGGTGGAAACTGGTGATGAAGCGCTTCTAGCTGAACGGGCAAAGCAGGGAGTGACGCTGTCCAAAATTATACAATTAACGCAACATTGCAAAAAAGTTGACATTAAATTGCGGGTTTTGTTAATGATGGGATTGCCCGGTGAAACAAAACAAACACTGTATAAAACTTTTAAGCTTGTAGAGCAAGTACGGCCAGATTATATAGGGCTCACTACTGTTACTCCTTATCCAGGAACTCCCTTCTATGAAGATGCTCTTAAAAATCACTGGATAAAAACTTTTGATATTAATACCTTCGGTGGGCATGGTTACAACACCCAAATAGATCCATTAACTTCTGAAGATTTAAAGTTTGCGATGGATAAAATACACATGGCCTATCGCTTTGGCCTAGAAGATAGTGCCACTACTAAGGCAGGAAAAGATAAACTGCAAAAAGAATTTCTGGAATGGGTGGAGTTGCAATGAAAACTGATTTCATGGATGGAATGGGTGCCGATTGTTTCCGCAACATTTGACCATATCGCTACATACTCGTTAATGGCGTACTCGTTTGTTGAGATGCAACTATTCTTCTATCCTTAAAGAAATGGAATCCGTAATATGCAATATAGAATACTAGGGAATACAGATTTGCAAGTGAGTCAAATCTGCCTTGGTTCCCTTACTTTTGGCCAGCAGAGTAGCGAACTTGAATCACACGAGCAGTTGGACTATGCGGTGGATGCTGGAATAAACTTCTTTGACACCGCAGAGCTTTACCCTGCGCCACATAAACCGGAAACCTATGGTGAATCGGAACGGATTATTGGAAACTGGTTGGCATCGCGCAAAGGAAGAGATCAAAAAATATTGGCAACGAAGGTGGTTGGTCCCGGAAAACCGGCAACCCATATAAGAAACGGACAAACCCACTTTACTTCAAAAGATATTGAAGAAGCATTAAATGGCAGTCTAAAACGTCTTAAAACTGATTACATTGACCTTTATCAGCTACATTGGCCGGATCGAAAGACCAATGGATTTGGGAAATTGGGCTTTACCTATGATTTAAATGAATATGCCACTCCAATTAAAGAAACACTTGAGAGCCTTAGTTCTATTCAAAAATCTGGTAAAATTAGGCACTTTGGAATTTGCAACGAGACCTCTTGGGGAACTATGGAGTTTCTTCATCAAGCGGATAAAGCAGGCTTCCCTCGTATCGCCAGCATTCAGAATTCATATAATCTATTGGATCGAACCTTTGAAATTGGACTTTCAGAAATTGTCTACAGAGAAAAGATTAGCTTGCTAGCGTATTCACCCCTAGCATTCGGAGTTTTAAGCGGAAAATATCTGAACGGGAATAAACCGTCGAATAGTAAACTTACATTTTGGGAAAGACAGTTTTCTCGTTATAGAAAAGAAAACAGTGAGGTAGCGACTGAAGCCTATGTAAATTTGGCCCAATCCTATCAGATTGGCCCGGCACAAATGGCGCTTGCGTTTGTAGGTAGCCGACCTTTTGTGACCAGCATGATTATTGGAGCAACTACGATAGGACAGTTAAAAGAGAATATTTCAACTATTAACATAACACTTCCAAGTGAAATGAAAGAGGGGATTGAGGCTATTCATAGGCAATTTCCCAACCCTTGTCCATAGCAATTCAAAATATGAAAGGTAGGAAAATGAAAGCACCGCTTAGGGTCTTTTTTGCAGATCTTGCACATGAGAGTTATACGGGAATATACCCGGCCGGATTGGTATTTCCTTTGGGGATTGGATGTGTTGCAAGTTACGCTAAAATGAAATTCAAAGATGCTGTTTCTTTTCAATTATTTCGGGATCCGGTCAAATTCTCCGCAGAATTCCTCAAGGCTCCTCCCCCTATTGTAGGCTTTAGTAATATCAACTGGGCGCTTCGTTTGTCTTATGCCTATATTGAAAGGATCAAAAAGCTTTATCCTGAGACGATTATTATTTTGGGAGGACCAAATTATCCTGACAAAGAACCATGGAAACAATTAAACTTTTTAGAAAGCCACCCGCTTGTTGATTTCCATGTTGTCGGGGAGGGGGAACGCGCCTTCTGTGATTTATTAGAAAAAATCATAGAGTATGGATTTAATGTTAAAAAACTAAAAGAGAATAAGATTCGGATTATGGGGACCCATTATACGATTGGAGGCTCTTTAACAGCCGGTGAGAAGGCGCCAAGGATTTCCAGGGATGACAATACTCCTTCGCCCTACCTTACAGGAATGTTTGATGAGTTCTTTACTGGAACTTATGAGCCTATAGTCCAATTCGCCCGTGGGTGCCCATTTTCGTGTACTTACTGCACGGAAGCACAGAAGTACTGGAATAGCGTAAAAAGAATCAGCCTTAATCGGCTGGAAGAAGAGTTGGATTATATTGCTAAAAGACTTCCCAATAAAGAACTGACAATGCATTTTGCTGATGCAAACATGGGGATGTTTAAAGAAGATACCGATGTGTTCAAAATAGTAGCCGATATTCAGAAAAAGTATGGTTGGCCGAAAAGGATTAATGCATCGCTAGGCAAGAACAATCCTGATAATGTGCTTTCCGCTGTCAGTCAGTTAGAATACGGGTCTTTATGGTTCAGCGCCGCAATCCAATCAGCAGATCCCGAAGTTCTGGAGAATATTAAAAGAAAGAACATATCTACCGATAAACTTATTGACGCAGCACTGAGGGCAAATGAGTATAATAGGGGATCGAACTCAGAAATAATCTTAGGCCTTCCCGGTGATTCGAAGAAAGCGCATTTGTTTACTGTGAAAAGTATAGTTGATGCTGGGATTTCCAGAGTGAGAATGTATGTTCTGGCGGTATTTTATGGGGCAGAACTTGATCATCAAGACTATCGGGAGAAATTCAAGTTAAAAACTCGCTTTAGGATTCTTCCCCGCAACTTTGGCAATTATGAATTTAATGGAGATAGGTTCCCTGTTGCTGAAATCGGCGAAATAGTAGTTGAAAGCTCAACTATGTCTTATGATGATTTTGCCTATTGCAGGTATTTTGATCTCTCCGTTGAGGTTTTCTATAATGACCATTACTTTTTGGAAGTAAAAGGATTTTTAAATTCGTTAGGTATTTCAATGTTTGATTTCATCTTAAAGTGCCACGAGTTGACGATGGAAGACATGCCAAAGGATCTAAAAGAAATATACGACAGCTTGCACCATAATACGGAAAGTGAAATGTGGAACTCCATTGATGAGCTAATTCAATTCATTGCAGGGGATGGAAATCTGAAAGAATACGAAAAAAGAGAGTACGAAAATAGCCTTGCATCTCTGCGTGCAATTGGAATCTGGTCTTGCGCCGAGAGCATTCATAGAATTGCCGAGAAATCCCTAAAACAGTTACTCATTGAAAAGAAAATTAATGATGAACAACTGAATTTGTATGTAAGTGAGATGATTCGATTTAGTTTGTGGCGTAAAAATAACCTGCTGGAAACAAAAATGAGTTATGAGGATGAATATCATTTCGATTTTACCGCTCTTGATAAAAATGGGTATAATGTGAACCCATTGAAGCACAAACTCAATAATGCAACAAAATATCGCTTCTGGCATGAAAAGGAAGTGGAAGAGGAAATGCTGAGGTTGTACAGTGAAAAAGAGTCGCACGTTGTTGGTTTGCGCTGGATATTATTCCATTCTCTGGGTGCGAAACCAGCAAACTACTATTTCAGGAGTTTCCGGGTAATATAATGAAATTGCAAATAGGTCGGTTCTCTTTACTATTGGTCTTACCTGTTGAATGGATAAATAAAATATTATGAAACTTCATCCGGCCGGCAAACTAAGCCCAATGGGCGTTTTGGACGTGGGTAGGAAATGTCCTCATTCCTGCATATTCTGCTTTTACAGTTTTTATGATGGTTCCGAAAAACAATTCAATTATCTGCGAAAGGCAAAGTTTCTGCCAAAAGAACAATTGGAAAACCTACTGCGTTATTTTGTTAAATGGGGATTGACCCATTTCGAATACACTGGAGGTGAGCCTTCCTTGCATCCCGATATAGTGGAAATTACGAGATATGCTCATTTTGAACTGGGCTTAAAAGGCAGAATGATTACCCTTGGGCAACTATTGGATCGCAAGGTAAGAAAGAGTGACGCTAGTTTACTCGATGATCTATTGTCAGCTGGACTAAACGACTTTTTGTTTTCATTCCATACCTTGGACGACACGCTATACAATAAGATTACTGGTGGCAATCTATTGAAACTGAAAACAGTAATGGACATCCTAGACGAGAAAGGTTTTAGTTACTGTACTAATACAGTAGTCAACGGACTCACATATAAAAAACTACCGGAATTAGCTTCCTATCTAATTAAGAAAAACACCCGTTATCATAATTTCCTCATGATGCGGTTGGATTGGGGATGGGAAAACAATAATATGCGAGAAAGTATGGCACTGGGGTATAAGGGGAATTACACCGAGGTTGCAAAATATGTTAAAGAAGCGACCGACATCTTAGATGAGAATGGCATTGCCGTGAACATTCGCTACGCTCCGTACTGCATTTTTAGAGGCTATGAAAAATACATTGTTGGATATAAAGGCAGGCAGTTGGATCCTTATGAGTGGAGAAATGGAACTTTAAAAGCGAGTGAAGGTATTCCCTCTCTTACATGTGAAACAGAAGAGGACAACTATACTAAGCGAATTCCACTTTTCGAGAGCGACCCGGTATATAATTTAGCGTTTTCAGAAAAATGCAAAGAATGCGCTTTACGTATTATTTGCGATGGCGTAGATAATAATTATATTCAAGCAAACGGATGGTCAGAATTTACAACCTATGAGGGCAAGAAGATTAAGGATGTTGTGTATTTCCGTTATGATTACCCCGCCCCATTTTGGATGAAAGAAAGTCAGTATGAATCAATGAGCAAGGGATGACCTCCTCCCTTAAAGCTGATCCAGTTGCGGGGTGAGGCTTGGCCCCAACAGGTTTTGTCTGCTAACTTTAGTCGATTGAGCATAATTGAGATATGGAACCCAAAATAATTCTTCGCGTGGCCGGTTATTTTGTTATTTTCTGGATGATGCAAGCCGTGGCCCAAGTACTACTCAAATGGGGAAGCACATCGGAGTCGCGCTGGTGGTTGGGCTTTCTTGTTGGTA
Organism: Planctomycetes bacterium RIFCSPLOWO2_12_38_17; assembly: GCA_001830285.1. Lineage (GTDB taxonomy): Bacteria > Planctomycetota > Brocadiia > Brocadiales > Brocadiaceae > PLOWO2-12-38-17. The sequence continues at coordinate 31,462 of MHYY01000015.1, forward strand.
ACCTTTTTGGGTTTTCAAGCACTTTGCTCCTTATGCTTTTGTACAAGGATCTCAATCCTAACGTGGCACTAGGTTTCGCAACGGGTGGCTCATTTCTTGCGAGTCAGATAGCCATCGGTATTTTCTTCAATACCAAGCTTGCGCTTGCTCAATATTTCGGTGTTGTTGTCATAACCATTGGGTTGTTGGCTTTTCTGATAGGATAAAAAGCGGTGATTAAGATGAAAGGAATCATTGCAACGGGTACGATTACTCGCGTAGCAAGGAAGTCTTACTTCAAAAAAAGAGAGGGGGAAATGCTGACTTTGGCGACATGTAGTGGCAAAGTGAATGCATGGAGCATGGACGTTGGAGGTAGCCCCCTTGGTGTGATTCGCGAATCGACTCGTCTTACGGTGGCGCACCTTATTTCTCATTTTGAGAAGAGGTTAAACTGAGGTCATCTGGGTGATGCCGGAGATCACAGAGTAGTATGAACGAAGGTAGCATTGCCCTTGCCATTAAATGTGCTCCAGTACCTGATATCTTGGCTAATGTTGTAAATGCAGGAATTACTGGTGTTGAATTATATACTAATCTGAAATGGCTGGAAAATATTCAAGGAACCATAAAAACATGCCAGGATTTCCCTCTTCGCTATATGGTTAATTCTCCGCCAAATGATTATAGTCCATGCATTGTTGAGTTGGCGCAAGCAATCAATGCTGAACTTGTAGTCTTCCACGATGTATTCTGGGAGGATGAATGGAGTGGCATTAAGAAGGATTTTAATGGTACCAACATTCAAGTGTGTGTAGAAAATGTCTCTTCGTCTATTGAGGTGGTAAAGATCATGAGACGTTTTGGGTTTGGACTTTGCCTGGATCTTGAGCATTTTCAGATGCAGACCTCCGGTCTTTTTGAGGATGTGCTTCCACAGATTATCAGTCCTGCTAAACATATTCATCTCACGGGTTATTTCCATGGTTCAAAATGCTGGCATACTCATCTCCACCATTCTCCGGAACACGTCAAAAACATATTGAATCTAATTAGTCTATCTGGCTATCAGGGTTATGTCGTATCAGAAGGTAAAACATCCTTGCAAACACTTTCAGAGTTTCGAAAACTGAATAAATTCTTCATTGATTGGAAGAGTAGTTTATAAAGAAATATTATGAAAAAAGGAGGTGTTGCTAACTATGATTGGCAAGGACGAGCTATTGGAAGTCGCTAGAAGAATATGGAAGATTCCACTATATGTTCTTGCTCTACCGGCCGTTATGGTGGTTCGGCTGATTCGGCCACTGTTATTGGTACGATTTGGCTTTTTGTACGGCAATCGCATCGGTCACTTTGCCGCCAATACGGAATTGTACCTCTGCGAACGGGATGCGGGCATCAATGTGCCCCAACAACGCTATGTTGACCTCTTCTATATGGTGCCGCCTGTTTGCAATCAGCAACTGGCAAAGATGTGGAAGCGTATCATGCACATCTGGCCGATTTGGATATTGGCTCCTATCATTCGAATCAATCGACTGATTCCCGGAAGCGATGTTCACGAGATTGCCAACCTCCCTACGAATGATCGGGATGTGCATAATCTTTTGAGCAAATTCCCGGCACATCTGCAATTTACCTCTGATGAAGAAGCCATAGGAGAGAATCTGTTGCGTTCCATGGGAATTTCCCCCGGAACCCCCTTTGTCTGTTTGATCGTTCGCGATAGCGCTTATCTGAAAGCGCATATGCCGGAGGTTGCGGATTGGTGCGAGCACGACTATCGCGACAGCAATATCCAGAATTACGTTTTGGCGGCCGAAGCGCTTACGGATCGTGGCTACGTTGTAATCAGGATGGGAGCAAAGGTCAACGAACCAATTAATAGCAGTAACTCTAGGGTCATTGACTACGCTACCAATGGTATGCGCAGTGACTTTGCGGATATTTATTTGGGCGCAAAGTGTGAATTCTGTATTTCAGTATCCACAGGGTTTGATGCCGTGCCAGAAATATTTCGACGTACGATTGTTTTTGTAAATATGGTACCTTTAGGGTACCTGCGTATTTCCTTGGCTAAATCCATCGGTATTACAAAGCATCACTTCGCAGTGCAGAAGAATCGAGAGCTGACACTAAGTGAAACCTTCACTCACGGCGTGGGCTTTAGCCTGCGAACTTCAGACTATGAATCAAAAGGCATTCAGCTCATTGAAAACACGCCTGAAGAAATCCGAGATGTCGTCGTCGAAATGGCAGATCGCCTGAGAGGCACTTGGCAGCCGGGGCCCGACGACGATGCCTTGCAACGTCGGTTCTGGGAAATCTATCCGGCCGATGCACACGATGCCTACCAAGATAGGCCCCTACACGGGGAAATACGCTGCCGTTTCGGATCGCAGTTCCTCCGCGCCAACGGTGAGTTCTTAAAGTGAGCGAAGGGGATTAGAGTCAAATGGCGGGTAAGTACTTTTCTGTACACCACCGATTTCTGGCATGGGTGGGTAGATTAACCAACACCATCATTTTACTTCCTCACCCCGTATCGATCGGAAACGCTTCGGAGGAATATTATTATGCTTTGCTTAAGGCTAGGAGAGAGAAGAAAAAACTTGTGATTTTATTCCCCTTTCAAATGCCGGAGCGTTTCAAGATACCAATGTTTGATCCCGCTATTTTGTTCTTGGAATCCGACTTGCTGGCGATGAAGTTTAGAAGCCCAATCTCTTCCCTGCTTAGCGGTATCTTTTCATTGTATTGGATAATGGTAAGAGTCTGGGCGGTCTTTTTGGACAAATACTTTAAGATTGCACTGTCTGGTTACTACTATCGGCCGTTAGCTGGACAGGATATACTCTGGCGGCCCAATGCGGGCCGACTAAAGTTTGATTGGGCCTTGGCGCGCGAGCAGGACTGGGGAACCCAATTTTCAACCCCCCTTGGCCTTACTCTGGACAGGAAAATCGTTGCTTCTTGTGAAGTGGAACGTGAACGTATTGGGTTGCCGCGCGATGCGTGGTTCGTATGCTTGCATGTGCGCGAGGGGGGCTATAAAGGAGATTGGGACAACTCCACCAATGCCAATATTTCCACCTATCTCTGGGCAATTAAGGAGATTGTTCGGCGAGGTGGATGGGTAGTTCGATTGGGCGACCCAACCATGGCAAGACTCCCTGCTCTCGAACATGTAATTGACTACCCATTCTCCTCAAGTAAAAGTGCCATTATGGATGTGTACTTATTGAGAGAATGCTCCTTCGTCGTATGTACATCCTCAAGTATTCTTGATACGGCATACTTGCTTAATAAACCCGTGGTGGTGACTAATTCGCCCCAGTGGTTTTTTGGCCTGCCGTTGAGACATGGCGATCTGTGGATTTACAAACACCTGTACTCCCGCACGGAAAAGCGGTTTATTTCGATACAAGAGTGGTTCATGCGGGCGTCAAGCATTACTGAAGATAGGTGGTCATTGCCGGATTGCGATCTCATCGAAAATAGCGAAGAGGAAATAACGAGTGTTGTAAAAGAAATGCTGGATTTCTCTAATGATCAAGGCCCAACCGATCTTCAACAGGAATTCAGGAAAACCCACTTGTGTGCGGTTCAAGAGATGAGCAAAACTTTTCGTTTTAGCCGCGATTCCAAAGTTGAGAACTGCAACGAGTGGTTTCGATTTGCTTCACGCATGCTTGGATGGCGGGGAGAGATTTCTGCCGAATTCCTGGAGAAAAACTGGTTCAAGAGTTCAAGAATGCCTAACTGACCTTTCCCAATCTCGGCAACGAGAAGGAAGTTAAATAATTTCAGACAAGGAAAAGTCATGAATCAGCAAAAACAAACTCTCAGCTACTTTAATCAGAATGCTGCGGATTGGCAGCGCGCAGCTTCTGCAAATAATTTCAGCGTCATTGACAACAGGCATAACGCTGTCCTGGAGATAATGAAAGCGCACACGCATGCCGGCCAGTTATTGGATGTGGGCTGTGGTACGGGCCAGTTGGCTATTGAGGCTTCAAAAAAAGGTTGGCATTCCGTTGGCATTGACTATGCGGCTTCGATGATCGACATCTGTAAATTGAACAATCGTGAAGCCGGGACCGACGCGGAATTCCATTGCGTTTCATTTTTTGATTTTGCCATCAAGCCAGCCAGCTATGACATAGTGAGCGCCCAGGGCTTTATTGAATACATATCCCTGGCTGAACTGGACAAATTTTTGAGGCGGATCAGCAAAGGTCTGAAGCGCGGTGGTGCAATAGCTTTGGGCTCAAGGAACCGGTTGTTTAATCTTCACTCACTCAATGAATTCTCATTGCTGGAACTGCAACTAAACACAGTCGGTAAGTTGTTGCACGAAGCAATAATCATGCAGTCTTCAAAAAGTCAGCAGGAAGCCATAGAGGGGCTCACTGGATTAAATTACGAATATAGTCACCCGGACACACATCCGGAAACCGGTATAAAGGTTGAAACACGATTTCAATTTTCGCCGGCTGACTTGATTGGTCGTTTAACGAAACATGGTTTGAAGCCGACCAGGATTTTCCCGGTTCATTTTCATGGACTACCTTTGTCATTAACCAAGGACGACAAGTTGAGTGCTTTGCATGCGCAGTTGGCGGATTTGGTTGGCAAGCAATATATCAATTCGCATGAATTTGTGCCTTATTCCTCCTCGTTTGTTATCGAGGCGAAGAAGGACTGAAGATGAGCAAGCTGACAATCGTCATGTATCACTACGTTAGAGACTTACAGAACTCTGCTTTCCCGAGAATAAAAGGCCTGGACATTTCATCGTTCAGGCGGCAGTTGGATTTCCTTCAGGCCAAATATTCCTTCTTGCCCATGGGGGATTTGACGGCGTGTATCAAGACGTCCACGCCCCTGCCTGATAACGCTTGCTGGCTTACCTTTGATGATGGGTACCGCGACCATTATGAATATGTTTTCCCTGAATTGGTTTCTCGGGGAATTGAAGGAGCATTCTTTCCTCCAGTTAAATCAGTTGCAGAGCGAGAGATACTTGATGTCAACAAGATTCACTTTATCTTGGCATGTATTGACGATGTGAGTACGCTCGTAAAAGAGCTTCGGTTACTTTATCTTAGTAGTGATCTATCGCAATATACGGGTAAATCGTTTGATGATTATTGGGAGGCGCTGGCAAAGCCTGGTCGTTTTGATTCAGATGACGTAGTCTTTGTGAAATGTATGTTGCAACATGCGCTCCCGCAAATCTGGAGGGACCGATTCGCGGACTTCCTGTTCAAGAAATATGTAAGCCAGGATGTCTGCGCTTTCGCGGAGGACTTATATATGTCTTCAAAGGATCTTTCCGAGATGGTTCAGGCCGGAATGTACGTGGGCAGTCATGGGTATCGGCATCTTTGGTTTAGCAAGGAAACTCGTCAGACGCAGTTAGAAGAGATTCAAAATTCCCTTACGTTCCTGGGAAGTATAGGGGCGCCAACTGATGATTGGGTGATGTGCTATCCGTATGGAGCATACAACAGCGAGACGTTGGAAATCCTAAAGGGTAAGGGATGTATTGTGGGATTGGCCACTAAGGTTGGGGTTGCTGATTTGCAGCATCACCCACACTTGGAGCTTCCGCGCTTGGACACCAACGATTTGCCGCAATAATTCAGGATAAGTTACCCTCACAACATAGCAAGGGGAAGAAAATGAAAATACTACTTGTGACCGTTCCAGTCGAGGCATACACCAAGTCGGCATACGAACGAGATATTCAGGGAAAGGAAGTATTCTCCACGGTCAATCGAGCAGATGGCGTGTTACCGGTCATCCCGAAAATCGCGATCGTGAGCATCATCAAGTACATGGAAAAGGCAGGATACGAAAGACAAGATATCGATTTCTATGACGTTGATATGTTGCAGCCGACCGACGATGAATTTACGTCCTATCTTATGAAAACAAAACCGGATGTCATTGGATTGAGCGCCGTGGTGTCGACGTGCTATTCCCAGGTAAAGAGACTCTCGCATCTAGCAAGAGCAGCACTTCCAAGCACACTTATCGTGATGGGCGGTAGTCTGTCGGCCTCGGCCAATGTAGTCCTGAATAGATCCGATGTAGATATCTGCGTGGTTGGCGCCGGTGAACTCGCGTTTATGGAGTTACTCAAAGCATACGGAGGCGACCAACTGACACTCAACTCGGACACGCTGCGCAAGGTAAAAGGGCTGGCATTTCTAAATGCAGGAAAAATCGAGTTCACCGGCTACGGCGCGCCTATTCCTGGCGATGAGAACTATTATCCCGACTATGATCTGCTGCTTTCGGGGCTTAAGGACAAGCCTGAACTGCTGGCCAACTATTTTCGCCCTGGGATGGGCACCTATTACGTCCGATGCGATCCGCGATCAAAGCGCCAAAGCGAAATTCGACCAATGATGGCCCAACTGTGGACGACCAAGGGATGTGTGGCCCGGTGCACGTTTTGTCAGCGCTCCACCAAAGGTTATCGAGTGTTCAAATCTGAGAGCCTTGACGCCCACCTGAAGGAACTGCGAACGAGATTTAACGTAGGATTTGTCCTTATCATGGATGAAAGCTTTGGCTCGGACAGGCCCTACACGAAGGAGATTGCGGAGATCCTTCACCGCAATGAAATGTTGTGGTTTTGTGGTGGAGTACGGGTATCTACGGTAGACGCTGAATACGTCCAGTTCCTCAAGGATCATGGCTGCATGTCGCTGAAATTCGGCGTGGAATCGGGCAGCAAGGTGATCATGGATGTTATGGAGAAGAAATTTACGCCCGAGCGCGTGTTTGAGTCGTTGAAACTCCTTGCCGACAGGGATATGTATTCGCCGTTGGCGTTCATGGTCGGGATGCCAGGTGAATCCATAGCATCTGTGAAGGAAACTGGAAAATTTTGGGGCCGGTTGTGTCATATGCAAGGCACCCATCCGCGGCACGGTGTTACGTCCATATTTTATGCCCTCCCTCTCCCTGGAACGCCGCTTTTCGTTTACGGCCAGCAGAAAGGTGTGATAGGCACCTCGGTGGATGAAGAGGAGGCGTATCTTATCAACGTTGGGGCCGTGGGTGCGGAGAAACTGAATTACCCCAATTTGAATGGTTCCAAATTCTTAGATGTAATCTGGTGGGATTGCTTGGCTGTATTCGAGGCATTGAAGGAATTCTATCGGCTGGCAAGAGAGCGTCCATTGCCTAACCCGAAGACTTTCCTGCAAGCGGAGATTTACGAGGGTTACAAGATCGAACAACGACGGGTCGGTGCCATTGGGAGGATCAGATCAATTCTCAAGGATATGCTTTACTCCAAGTGGGTTTTCGGAACCCCGCTGGTTCATCCCGTTATCGTGATGCTGAGAATAAGGGTCAGCGTGCAATTCATGTACCGCAAATATTTTTTCAAGGTTCGCGGCATGGAATATAACCTATTCAAGGAGTGGCCGAAGATATCACAACTGGAAGCTACCGCCGGTACAAAGCCGATTAAACTATCCTTGAGGTCGATTGTGAACGACAAGCTGTTGATAGCGGGAGATGAAAACTACCCTGACCAGGTGCGCAAGGAACTTTCTATAGGTCTGTGAAGCGATCAATAAACATTCGCCAGAAGATAGTGATCCATTGCAAAACTATTTAACTGGCCTATCACGGATTACCGGTAATGGCGGTAAGGGAGGGGCAGGTGTCTATCGCGCCTTGATGCTTTCAATGTGCTACGATGAAGAGAGAATGCATGCAACAAAAGCCTAATTTCTATTTGACCAGGTTCGTAACGGTAAAAGACAAATACGGATTGCCATATACCGGCCTAATTCTCTACTACATGATGGCCTATTCTCTGCGGTATAGATTTGTGCAGTTTGCGAGAATTATCGGAGAACTTCTCCAGGGAAGATTCAGTATGAATTACTCCGTAAACAGTATGCTCGCGTACGTATATCGCCAGTTGAATAATTTTGAGGGCGAATGCAAGGCCTTGATGAGAATTGTGCCAGCCAATTGCCATGATATTGACCTTTTGTTTCGCGCGTCTGAAAGCGCGGCTTTTTCAGGGGACGTGGACAGCTTGGTAAGGCTTCGGGATATCGCCGCACAGGAGAGTGCGGCGATACATTTTCATATCAAAGGCCTATTGGCTTTCGTGAAAGGGGAGGCAAATTACGCGGTTCACTTCCAGGAAGCTGTCAGGTCTTTCTTGGATCCGGAAAGTATTGACTCGTCTGACGCATCGGGGAAATCGGTGAGTATATTGTTGCAGAAAGCCTATAAATCCGGGCGTCCCCTTCCCGAGTTTGTTAGAGCCGCCTCCAATATAAGGGAATTGTCCATTATCGATGAGTTGTTGAAGGTTGATGGCCCATCGCATCTACCGCCTTTGCTATCGGACGCTTTGGATGGGACAGCGATAACTGATTCTGGACTTACCAATCCGATCGTTCTCATTTCCTGCAGTACCGGTTACCTTCGAGTTTTTGCTGATTATTATATTCGCACCTTCCGGCGTAAGAATCTAAACATTGTCCATTTTCATGTCCTGGCGGATGATATGGAGGCCACGCGGAATTACTTGGAGGCATTAAAAAATAGGCACTCCAACGTTGGCTATTCAATAGAGGCGCTCTCCGGAAACTCGCAGACCTATATCACCCTGTCGCGATTTCTAATTTGCCGCGATTTAATGAAGCACTACAACAGCGATGTTCTCATCTCGGATATCGATTTATGTGTTTATTTTAATCTGGGTTCAATAGGTAGAGAACTTAGAACTCAAGGATGCGATTTTGGACTTTTTGCTCTAGGTTATCGCGTGCCTTGGGGGAAGTTTAGCATTGGTTTCAGCTATTTCAGGGTTGCCAACCACGCCAGCGACGTCTATTTAGATGTGCTTTCGAGGTATTTGGTATGGTTGTACTCTAATGGTGGTTTCTTTTCCATGGATATGGTAGGGGGAATGATGGCACATGAATATATGCTGGCGCGAGGCCATGATTTCAAGGTGCTGAATCTCTCGGGTTTTGCTGACCTTATGCAAATGCACACCAAGATACCGAAGAAGCTGCAGAGGGGGAAAATCGAAGTCAAATTCGGAAACGGCGCTCCTCAATGAGTACGCCTCCGGGCGTCCGTCCGCTGTTGGGAAAACGTCGAGGAATTTAAAAAAGATCGAGATGGGCTGACCTCTATACGGCAATTGACTTCAAAGAATTGATCAGCGTGCCGACGCAACTGCAGCGCCTAAAAATCAAAATCAAATGGGGAAGCGGGGAGGCGGTCCTCAATGAGGGCGCCTCCTGAAACAAGCCAGATTTGTTACACGGGAAAAATAAGGGGAAGATCCATGAAAAAGAAAGTAACAGCCCTTATCTTGTGCGGAGGGAAAGGCGACCGTCTTAGGCCGCTAACTGATTCCCTGCCGAAACCGTTGGTACTCCTGGGCGGTCGTCCTATCCTGAGTTACGTTATGAATCATCTGAAAAGGTATGGCATAGATGATGTGGTTATCGCGGCCGGGTATCAGAAGGAAAAAATTCATGAGTTCTTTGAAGAAAATCATTGTGGTCTGAATGTGAAAATAATGGACACGGGGAATGTTGATATTATCGAACGAATCAAGAGTTGTTCTTCACAAATCAGCGATGATTTTATTGTTTTATATGGTGACACTATCGCCGATGTGAACCTCGAACAGCTTCAGGCGTTTCATTTATCTCATAGCCTGAAAGCAACCATGACGCTTTGGCCGCTTAGAACTTCCTTTGGATTGGCCGAGCTGGATGGTGAAGGAAATGTTTTACAGTTCCGGGAAAAACCAGTTCTCGATCATTGGATCAATATTGGCTATTTTTATTACGAGAAAGAAATTCTTTCCTGGATAAAGGACTTTTCAACTTATGCCGCATTTCTGGAATTCCTGGCAAATCAAAAAGAACTGAAAGGATTCAAGCATCACGGACTCCATATCACCGTAAACTCACTTCGTGAGCTGGAAGACGCCGAGAAAAATATTCACGAGTTTGAGTTTAAATGACAAAGGTTATTCTAATAAATCATGAAAATTAAAGATAATTATTGGTTTAATAAAAACGTCCTGGTTACTGGCGTTAATGGATTTATCGGCGGAAATTTGGCTAAACATCTTGTAGAAAAAGGTGCCAACGTTTTCGGGGTCATTAGAAATTCTAAACGCGACACCATGCTCTATTATGAAAAACTGAATGAGAAAATTACCCTGATCGCTGGCGATATTACTGATAAGGATTTTCTTTCCAGAATCGTTTCTGAAGAACGGATTCAATCCGTCTTTCATCTCGCATGCCAAGTTGAAGTGGGGATTGGTCTTGTCAACCCCTATTTGACATTCGAATCGAATATCAAAGGAACCTACTGTCTGCTTGAGGCAATCCGGCAATACCCGCAAACCATTGAGTCAGTAATCGTTGCCTCAACAGACAAGTCTTATGGCAGTTACCCACGAGAAAAAATGCCATACAAGGAAGACTATCCTCTTTGCCCAAAATATCCTTATGATGTTTCCAAAGCCTGTGCTGATCTGATCGCCCAGTCTTATGCGACTGAGCTTTATAATTTTCCGGTTGTTGTGACGAGATTTTGTAATATCTTCGGTCCAGGGCAGCTCAATTTCTCAGCCATCTTTCCTGATTCGATCAGGGCGTGCTTAGGCTATGGGTCTTTCACGCCACGAGGTAATGGGTTACAAATCAGGGATTTTATTTTTGTTGAGGATGTTGTAGATCTTTACCTGTGTATAGGGGAAGGCCTTGCAAAAAAGCCTGAAAGGCTCCGCGGGCATATTTATAATGCCGGGACCAACACTCCTATATCAGTTCGTGAAATTTTGGAAACGGTTTACAAACTAACAGGCCAAGAACATTCCTTCAGCAATATATTAGAAGAGATGAAGGGTAAAGAAACCGTGGGTGAGATCGATTGTCAATATATGGATTTCGAAAAAGTTAATCAACATTTCGGCTGGTCTCCTAAGCATTCATTTGAGGGGGGCGTTATTAAAACGATTGAATGGTTTAGAAGATATTTAAAATATAAGTATGAATATTGATTATTGTCAACATCGTTTTTTGGCGTAACGAAAAAAGTTGAACACCCACTCACTTCTGTACGTCCCGCAATGATTAGGGCTGCTGTAGGGTTAGTTCGATTTGCGCTTAAATAGAAAACCCATAGCAGTTGTTTGCAGATCTGCCTGTAAATCACAAACCCATTCTTCAACTAAGTCATAGTTTTCTTCGAAAGGTTTATGAAGGTTGTTGTAGTTGAAGTTGCGTATTGGGAAAGATGCTTTATAGATCGACGGTGGGACGTGCTGAATAGCAAAAGTGTCTTCTGCTGCTTTTGTAATGGGAGTTCTATCAAATATTATGTATTGAGCGTTTGTTGCTACTGCGGGGGTATAAATAGTTTTGTGTAATCGGTCATTGGCAGGATACTGCCGCCTACTTAAAGGGAAATATATGACCAAACGCAAAGTAGCACAACCCGACCTGATTGATCTTTTACTCGCCGACTACCAGAAACCGGAAGACCTAATCGGCGAGAACGGAATATTAAAGCAGCTCACCAAAGCCATCGTGGA
>MHYY01000016.1 GCA_001830285.1 Planctomycetes bacterium RIFCSPLOWO2_12_38_17
TAAGGCAATTGACCGGGTAATTGAGGATATAAGCAATAATATTTCATCTTATCGTGACCTTCGATGGACAGAAAGAGAAGAAATGGTTAGACAATCGTCCGAAGTAAACATACTTTTAGAAAGCGTAAAATGCCTTATGAGAAAAAGTGGCTTGAGCTAAGGAGATAAACATGAAAACTGTAAAAGTATTTTTCATAATAGTTAGTATTGTGTTAACTTCATGTATAGCATTTGCTGCAAATCACTGCCTGAATTGTTTTGAACAAATTGACGAAAACGAAAAATATTGTGTTGCCTGTAAGGTAAAACTATCTGTGGATGAACTGAAGACCCAGGAAGAACAATTAATACATGCCGTAACTATATCAAGGGAAAATTACAGAAAATCACTTGAAGGGCTTAAACAGTATTACCAGAATACAGGCAATCAACTCCGACTGCAGAAAATACGCAGGGAACTCGATGCACTGGATAAAGTACCACAGTCATTATATACAGATGAAGGCGTTGGAAGTGTGCGTATAGCACAGCAATTGAGAGACATCGAAGACGCTAATATTTTGTATAAAGATGCATTGATGTATAAAAAATCTCTTAATAAAGAGAACCGAACCTTAGCTATTAAACGCCTCGAAAAATTAATTGCAGAATATCCCGACAGCGATAAAGTGGGTGTCGCTGCTTATGAAATTGCAGGGATTTATGCAGGCGGTTATTTTAATGATTATGAAAGCGCTGCAAGGTATTACTTAAAGAGCTATCAGCTGAACCCATACACCGAACAACCAGTACTTTTAAAAGCCGCTGAAATGTACGACAAAAAATTAACTGATTACGATAAAGCAAAGGCAATTTATAAACAGGCTGCTTTGTACGGGCCAGATGAAAAATCACGTCGAAAGGCACAAAGCAGGTTATCATTATTAGAACTAGCTTCTGGAAACGAAAAGTAAGGCTATATGCTCCTGGGTATTGGTTACGATATCCATAGACTTGTTGAAAACCGCAAACTTATATTAGGCGGCGTTGAATTTGATTATCCCATGGGTCTATATGGACATTCAGATGCAGATGTGGTAATCCATGCGATATGCGACGCCTTACTTGGTGCAGCGGCACTCGGCGATATTGGGGAACACTTTCCTGATACCGACAACAAATGGAAAGGCGTTGCAAGTAAACTGCTACTTATAAAAGTTGCTGACTTTATAAAAGAAAAAGGTTACAGGGTTAACAATATAGATGTAATGATTCTCGCTCAGAAACCCAAACTAGGCTTAAAAAAAACTGAAATGAAAAAGAATATTGCAGAATGGCTCAATATAGACGTAAACAGGGTAAATGTCAAAGCAACCACAATGGAAGGTGTAGATGCCATCGGACGCTGTGAGGCAATTGCCGCGCAGGCTATTGCAAGTTTATGTGAAATCGCTTAATTTTTCTTTAATTTTCTAAATCACGTAGATTCTCAATTATACTTTTAAACCTCCCTTGCAGTATCAAATAATTACTAGACGTGTGTATTAAAAGGATGAGATGATTTAAATATGGCACTATGGAAAAGAAAAAAGAAAAAGTCATCTGAAGATGTTATCCAGAAAGATGAAATAACTGAAAGTCGGGAAGGTATTGTTTCTCCGACCGGTACCGAAGCATCACCATCAGAAGAACAACCCGGACAGGAAGGAGTTGTTTCTGAAAAAATGCCTGAATTTGAAAGTTACGATAAAGCCAGGGAAGATTTAAGCGGCGGGGTAATTCTGTATGGGAAGAAAATTTCAGGCTCTTTTGGAAAGGCATTCTGGGGTATATTGTCAATCCTGATTTTACCGCCCATCACAGTCTTTGCAATGTGCTTACTCGTTATTGTGAGTATGCTTATTTTACCACTATTAGGCGTTGCCTTTGTTGCAACAATACCTGCCGTCCTTGTAACCTTATCCATCTTTCTTATCGTACTTCCGGTCTTATTTCCGCTCTTTACATTATTCGTACTTATAACAGGCAAAGGGAGATTGCTTATCGGTTCGGATGGCAAGTGGTTTGGAATTGAAATGTTTGGAAAGAGTTATTCCTTAAAAAATATGCAGAAGTAAACATATCAATATGTTTTACATGTCGTCAGTAGGCACCTCCTGACGAAAAACATTCACCTCTATGTGACAATGTATGGCATGAGGAAACTCCCGCCACTACGGGCAAATAGCTTCTATAACACCTGCAAATAATTCATTTGCAGGCAATAACCTTGATTCCTCCCATATATGATTGAAGCACATTCGGAATAACTACGGAACCATCCTTTTGCTGATATGTCTCAAGGAATGCAATAACTGTCCTTGGTAATGCTAACCCAGAGCCATTCATGGTATGAACAAAGCGCAATTTGCCATTCTCGTCTCTAAAACGTATGTTGATGCGCCGCGCCTGGAAATCCTCAAAGTTACTGCACGAAGAGACCTCCAGATATTTGCCCAATCCCGGCGCCCAGATCTCAATATCGTAACACTTTGCAGCTGCAAAACTCATGTCGCCAGTACATAATTTAGACACACGGTATTCAAGCCCAAGGAGCTGAAGTATTTTTTCTGCATTACCTAATAACGACTCCAACTCATTATAGGAAGTTTCAGGTTTTGTAATCTTAACCAATTCTACTTTATTGAATTGATGAACTCTTATTATGCCCCTTGTATCTTTGCCGTAAGAACCTGCCTCACGCCTGAAACATGGCGTATAGGCAGTGTAGTAAAGAGGAAGGTCTTTATAAGAGAGTATTTCGTCTCGATGGATATTTGTTACAGGCACTTCTGCTGTTGGGATGAGAAAAAGGTCGTCAACGGCTGTGCGGTACATATCCTCTTCTAACTTTGGTAATTGTCCTGTGCCAGTCATGGATGCACGGTTGACTAGAAACGGTGGAAACAATTCAGTATAGCCATGTTCGCTGGTATGAAGGTCTAACATAAAAGAAAATAAGGCACGCTCAAGCTTTGCACCCAGTCCCTTGAGCAATATGAAACCAGAACCTGAAATCTTAGATGAACGTTCAAGGTCAAGAATATTTAACAAACTGCCCAGTTCCCAGTGCGGCAATGGGGTAAAATCAAACGTCTTCCTTACGCCCCATGACTTAACAACTACATTGTCGTTTTCATCCTTACCAATGGGGACATCTGCAGCCGGGATATTGGGAATGCGAAGCATGAGATTATTAATTTGTGATTCCAGCCCGACTATTTTTTCTTCATACGATTTTATCTCATCGCCAATCTTTTTAGTTTCTTCAATAATTATGGATGCATCCTGTCCCTTTTTCTTCAACTCGCTCACTTCTCTTGACTTTTCGTTACGTTTATTTTTCAATTGTTCACAGGTGTGAATCAGCGATCTGCGCTGCGCATCAACCTCTAAAAGTTGATCAATACTGGCCGCATTTTCATGTTTCAGCACTATAGCCTGTTTGACCTTGTCAGGGTTGTTCCTGATAAAATTTATATCAAGCATGAATAAGAAAGTCTCCCCTTTAGCCTTAATTATAGCTTCAAACTCATTAAAATTTGTTTTGATTATATGGAATCATTTTCACTAATTCAATTGAATTCTATTTACCCTGTGGGTATAAAATAAATTTCAAATGACATTCTTTAGATAATAAAATCTGGTTTTTCTTGAAAAAGTTTGTGATAATATGAATAATTTAAATCATATAACAAAAATATTTCATGAATTTTCTTTTATCACAACCCCAACACAATGCACATACATGACAAAATTTCACGGCGTACATTTCTTAAAACTAGCGTCGCTATAGGTGCCGGATTCTATTGTTTATCCTATTTAAGTACTGCGAAAAAAAGCCCTCCTTTAAAAAGACACAAGGAACACACCCTGAAACCCGGACTTGCTGTTGTCCATGGAAATGTATTAAACCAGGATGATGAATCCACCGTTATAAAAGAAATGGTACGTCGTGCATTGAAGTCACTAGGAGGCATAGATAAACTCATTTCAAAAGGCGATAAGGTTATTATTAAACCCAATATCGCATGGAACCAAAGACCGGAATTTGCCGCTAACACTAACCCTTATGTAGTTGCAGCACTTGTTGAATTGTGCAAAGAAACAGGCGCAAGCCGAGTACGAGTTATGGACAACACCTGCTCGGTAAATCCCGAACCTTCCTATGTAAATAGCGGTATTGCAAATGCTGCACGGCAGGCAGGCGCTGAGGTAAACTATATTAATAAAAATCGTTTCAAAGATTTTACCATTCCGGATGGCAAGCTTTTAAAGTCATGGCCTTTTTATGAGGAGATGGTATATGCCGATGAGGTGGATGTGCTTATTAATGTACCAATCGCAAAACAACACGGTACTTCAAGGCTTTCCATGGGACTTAAAAATGTCTTTGGTATGATAGGAGGCGACAGGGGAAGCCTGCACACGGATATCCATCCCAAGATTGCAGACCTTAATAAATTTGTAAAGATAGACCTTACCATTATTGATGCTTACAGAATATTAAAGAATCATGGCCCCACAGGTGGAAGGCTTGACGATGTTGATAATTCTATAGATCGTGCCAGGCGTATAATTGTTAGCACAGACTCTGTTGCCGCCGATGCCTATAGTGCCACCTTGTTTGGTATTCAGCCAAAGGACGTTGGTTACATCAGAGAATCGCACGAACAGGGGCTCGGAGAAATTGATTATCGTTTAAAAGGTTTTGAAGAAATATACTTATAATTTGAATAAACACTAGCCATGAATAAACACGAATTTATTCGAATATAAAAAAAGGGAAATAATCAAACATAACGGCGGAGGCACGGAGCGCCGTGCCCCTACATCGTTATATTTAAATAATTTTTATAATTTTCTTATATTCATTCGTGCTTATTTGTGTAAATTCGTGGCAAAATTTTTACTAGCACTATGCAAGACAAATGTAACAAAAATGATTGGTTTTATTATGCACGCAGGGTAGTCCAATACTTCTCCTTTTCCATTTTTATTTATCTTTTGCTTTTTTTAGATCCCCTTACGGAAAAAGACCTTTCGTGTAATATTTTCCCCAGAATGAGCCCACTCTCCGCCATCGGGGCGATGATGGCTGCAAATACATTTATCCTGAAGTACTGGCCTGCCCTTCTTGTGTTATTTCTTACGATTCCATTCGGACGTTTCTTCTGCGCTTGGATTTGTCCACTTGGAACCACCCTTGATATCACAGACCGTCTCTTTGCTAGAATAAGAAAAAACTCCCAGAAAAATATTTACGACAACAGGAAGCTAAAGTATTATCTCCTGGCATTTATTCTGATAAGTCTATTTTTCGGTCTGCAATGGGCTGGATGGTTTGACCCGCTTTCTATAGCAACCAGCGCTTACACAGCTAGTATTCACCCATATATAGTGCATATAATCAATGGTTTTTTTGGTTATTTTTCTGCTATCCCTTACATAGGGTCTTTTTTTACCGTAATTCAGAAATTCCTCCAGGAAATCCTTTTTGCTTACCATGCGCCATTTTTCCGTGCGCACGGGATTCTCCTTTCCGTATTTATTTTAATAATTTCACTTGGAATGGTCTTCAGACGCTACTGGTGCAGAAACATATGCCCCATGGGCGCTATATTTGCGTTGATATCTGAGTGGTCGTTCTTCAAAAGAACCGTCTCATCCACTTGTACAAGCTGTGGTCTTTGCGTTGAAAATTGTAGTATGGGGGCAATTCAAAGTGACGGCAAGGGAACAAAGGAAGGGGAATGTATTTTGTGTATGACCTGTAAGAAGATATGCCCGGAAAATAGCGTCACATTTAACATCAAGCAACCTGTTGAACAAAGACAAACAATAGATTTGTCGAAAAGGGCTTTTATGTTTACCAGCCTGATAGGCGCAGCAATTGCGCCGCTGTTAAAATTAAACTTTGTAAAGGCATCCAATAAAGGAGAAGCTACTATTATTCGCCCGCCCGGGGCTATGGATGAAGATGTTTTCCTCAAACTCTGCATACGATGCGGGGAATGCATGAAGGTTTGCAAAACAAACGGATTACATCCAACTTTACTGGAAGGTGGTATCGAAGCTTTGTGGACACCCAAGCTTATCCCAAGATTAGGGTATTGTGATTACGGGTGCGTGCTATGTACACGAGTATGCCCATCAGGCGCGCTCAAGCGCTTACCCCTTGAAGAAAAGCGCGAAATTGCGCTTGGTAAGGCGAGGATAGACCACAATCGTTGTATCCCATGGGTTGGATATGCAAGACTTCCTGAACTGGAAAAAAAATGGCAGGATTTCAATTGCGGTGTATGTGAAGAGGTTTGCCCTGTACCAACAAAGGCAATTCATTTTAATACATACGTAGATGCACAACAACGTGAATTACGCAGACCTTTTGTACGAGAAGAAGTGTGTGTAGGTTGTGGATTCTGCGAAAAGGTATGCCCTGTTTTGGGAGCTTCTGCAATTGTAGTAGAAGGAATACAACCACAAACAAGAATAAAACAACAGACTGAATCTTCAGCCTATAATTTTTTCCCTGAAGCTATTGGCGAATGGAAAAGGATATCCAACCCTGTTACTTATGAAGGGAAAGAAAACCTTTATGAATATATTAATGGAGGGGCAGAACCCTATCTGTCTTATTCTTTTATCCGGGTTTCAACTGTTGAATACCAAAAAACTACAGATAAAAAGGCCTTTGTTGATGTCTGGGAGTTTGGCTCTTCAGATGATGCATTTGGAGTTTTCAGTAAGGATAGTGCAGGTTCAGATATAAACCTGGGGAATGGGAGCGCATTATACAATAACTATTTATATATATGGAACAACACTTACTTTATAAGGATTGAACCTAGAGAAGGTAATGTTTTAACTGATGATGTTACTTTAGTAGGTAAAACTATCCTCAGTTTAATGCCATACAAAAAGTTAAGGCTACCCTCTGTAATGTCTTATCTTCCTCAACAGCATCTTATTAAAGAAAGTATAAAATTCTTTCATAAAAAAATAATACTCGACAGCATTTACATTTCGGAAAATTTTATCGAAGAAAATGTATTCCATCTCAGCGAAAAAACAGATGCCATCGTTGCAGAATACAAATTTGATAATGACACAGAGACATTCAGGCTTATAATTATAAAATATCCAGATATTGACACTGCAACGCTTGCTATAGAAGATGTAACGAATTTGTGGCGAACGTGGTGTGAAAAAGAATTAACTTACGAAAATGTTTATACATTTCAAGATAAATTGCAATACTATACCTTGTGTTTACAAGAAAAAAACATACTTTGTATGACAGTTCTTTCTAAAAATAAAAAAAATGCAGAAACGTTGCTTAAGCTTGTATCGGAAAAACTATAAATTTTTTTGTTGCAAAGAATAACATTGCTTTGCTAAAATCTTACAATAATTGATATTATAATTATATAAATGCTCATATAAGGATTAAAGTAAATGATTAGTAAAGAATCAAAACAAAAAACAATTAACGAACTAAGGTGTCATGGAACTGATACAGGTTCACCAGAGGTACAGGTTGGTATACTAACAGAACGAATTAACCATCTGAGCAACCATTTAAAGGAGCACAAAAAGGACCACACTTCACGAAGAGGACTTATCCAGATGGTAGGCCGAAGGTCTGCATTACTCAGATATTTATCAAGTAAAGATAAAGAAAGGTATAAAAGTCTTATTAACAAACTTGGCATTCGCAAATAAATTTATTAACAGGAGGAATCCATATCCTAATTTAAAAATGATGCAAGTCGTAAATTTCTTTTGCAGGTCAAAAGCAAAATGCGATGGAATATCAGGTTGGAGTATTATATGACATATTGTAAAGTAGAGAGATTGATCGGCAAAAGAACACTTAGTATAGAATTTGGTAAAATAGCAAAACAGGCAGATGGTGCTGCTCTGGTTCAATATGGCGAAACGGTTGTCTTGGCAACGGCAGTTTCAGCCCCCGACGAAAGTGAAGCTGCAGATTTTTTCCCGCTCACCGTTGATTATAGAGAAAAGACTTACGCTGCTGGAAAATTCCCAGGTGGTTTCTTCAAACGAGAAGGCAGACCCACCCTCAAAGAAATATTAACGATGCGGTTAATAGACCGTCCATTAAGACCTCTGTTTCCAGAAACATATCTCAAAGAAGTTCAAATAATGTCTATGGTTCTCTCCGCTGATAAGGAAAATGACCCGGACATCCTTGCTATGATTGCTGCTTCAGCGGCTTTATCTGTTTCAAGTATTCCTTTTAATGGACCAACGGGTTCTGTAAGGGTAGGACAAATTAATGGGGAATTCATTATCAACCCTACTCACACTGAATTAGCCCAGAGCAATATTGATATCGTGGTTTCAGGAACAGAAGATGAAATCACAATGGTTGAAGCATCTAGTAAAGAAGTCACTGAAGAACGAATGGTAGATGCGATTATGTTCGGCCATTCATTTGTAAAAGAAATCATACAACTTCAGAAAGAACTTTTGGCTAAATGTTGGAAAGAAAAACAGCTTATTCCACCTTTAAAACCAAATAATACCCTGTTTGAAGAAATTAAAAATAAATATTACTCAAAGATATTAGAAAAAAGCAATACTCCTGGTAAGCAAAACCGTGCAATAGCAATGAAAGAATTGGTAAATCAAATAGTAAATGAATATTGCACTGACGAAGAAGATTCTCCACCAAAAAAGGAAATTAAGTCAATTTTTGAAAGAATAGAAACAATTGCAGTTCGTGACCAGATTATAAAAGCAGGCAAAAGACCGGACGGGCGTAGCCTTAATGATATTCGCCCAATAACTTGTGAAGTAGGAATCTTACCAAGAACGCATGGTTCAGCCCTGTTTACCAGAGGCGAAACACAGGCTCTCGTAGTAACAACGCTTGGAACAACAATGGATGAACAAAAAGTAGATACACTTGAAGAAGAATATTCGAAGAAATTCATGTTAGATTATAATTTCCCGCCATTCTGTGTCGGAGAAATAAAACCCATTAGAGGGCCTGGAAGGCGCGAGGTTGGACATGGAGCACTTGCAGAGCGGGCGCTTGAAGCAGTTTTACCCCCACCAAACAATTTCCCATACACTATCAGGCTAGTTTCTGACGTTATGGAATCTAACGGTTCCTCCTCCATGGCTACAGTATGTGGAGGAACCCTTTCAATGATGGATGCAGGCGTTCCTGTAAACGCCCATGTAGCTGGAATTGCTATGGGTCTGGTTAAAGAAGCTGATAATGTTTGTATTTTGTCTGATATCCTTGGCACGGAAGATCATTTAGGTGATATGGATTTTAAAGTCGCAGGAACTAAAAATGGCGTCACGGCACTACAGATGGATATTAAAATCTCTGGAATAACGGAAAAAATTATGCGGGACGCATTAGCACAGGCAAAGGCGGGACGACTTCAAATTCTGAAGGAACTGGAAAAGGTTATTGATAAACCAAGACCGGATATTTCAGTTTATGCGCCAAGGCTCATTTCCATCAAAATAAATCCAGAAAAAATTGGTATGATTATTGGCCCAGGAGGTAAGACTATTAAGAAAATACAGGAAGAAACCGGTGCGAAAATTGAAATCGAAGATAGCGGCAATGTCATAATTTCTTCAATAACCGCAGAATCTGCACAAAAGGCTAAAATATGGATTGAACGTATGACTGAAGAAGTAGAAGTAGGTAAGACTTACCTGGGGAAAGTGCTTTCGTTAAAAGAATACGGGGCTTTTGTAGAGATTCTTCCCGGTCATGATGGACTGTTACATATCTCAGAATTATCTGATAGTTATGTAGAAAAAGTAGAAGACGTTGTCAAGGTAGGACAAGAAATCTTAATAAAAGTAATTGGTATAGATGACCAAAAAAGGGTCAAATTAAGCAGAAAGGCAGTCTTGAAAAGTAAAGAACAACCGAGTCCATCATGTAAATAATAGAATAAAACAGCTAATTGTGTTAAATTTTCAAAATATTTAAGAAAAAGGAGGTGCCGATTTAACAGTTTTAGCTATTTAACCAATTTACACTATTAATTATTATTTTCAGGAGGAAAGAAAAGGGCGTAAATAAATAGAAAAAAATTTTTGTTATATGTTATATTAAAGTGTTATGTTTTATTGATAGGAGAATATTTTAATGACAACAGGCAAAGTTAAATGGTTTGACGCAAAAAAAGGTTTTGGCTTTATTGAACAAGAAGGCGGGGCGGATGTTTTCGTTCATTACTCAACTATAATGGGTGATGGATTTAAAACACTGGAAGACGGAGAAAAAGTTGAATTCGATATTGTCGAAGGTGCAAAAGGATTACAGGCACAAAAAGTAACTCGAGTTAACTAGTAAAATCTATATAAAAACCATTTTTGAGCCAGGAAGAAATCAACCGAAACCGTCTTCCTGGCTCATTTTTTTTAATGAAAGACTTAATTCCTTACTTAACCGGCGCAATAGCTTTCATTGTTATTTTCATACCGGTGTTCTTTTTCTCTATAAGAAGGGCGTCTTACAAAGCCAGAGAACTTGAAAAAAGGGCAATGAATGCAGAACGATTGGCCTTTGTTGGCACGCTGGCTGGCGGACTCGCTCATGAAATTAAAAATCCATTGAGCACCATTAATATTAATTTGCAATTACTTAAAGAAGACATGCAAAACGCAGCAGACGAAACCGGCAAAAGGATATATTCAAAAATACACCTACTACAAAAAGAGATACAACGCTTAGATGAAATATTAAACGATTTTCTCAGATTCGCAAGGGAACAAAAACTCGAATTGAAAGGTTGTGACATCAATGAAGTCCTGGATGATGTAGTTGACTTTATCACACCAGAAATGAGACAAAAAAAAATATTAATATTAAAAAGCTACGATACTTCCCTTCCTACATGTGAAATAGACGCTAATCTAATAAAACAGGCGCTTCTGAATGTTATCATTAATGCAGAACAAGCGATGGAACATGGCGGAGAACTTATGATTCATACCTCCAGAAATAAAAAACATATTCAAATTGACATAACAGATACAGGTTGTGGTATACCAAAAAATATTACACATAAGATTTTTCAGGTATATTTTTCAACAAAAAAGACCGGAACGGGGCTCGGACTTCCCACAACAAAACGTCTTATAGAAGAACACAAAGGAACTATTTCTGTTCAAAGTGAAAAAGGTAAAGGAACCAACGTTTGCATTAAATTACCTATAAATTTGACACTTAATTGATATGTCTAGCCAAGCAGCTATTCTTGTAATTGATGATAAAGAAGAACATGCAAAAGCCACCGCTGAAGTATTGCAAAAGGTTGGATACAAATGTATTATTGCTACAAGCGGTAAAGAAGGTTTAAAAATTATAGAAACAGGTGAAATTGATATAGTAATAACTGATTTAATTATGCATGATATTGATGGATTACAAATACTAAAAGCGGCCAAGGAAAGATTAACAGAAGCAGAAGTTATTCTGATTACAGGTTATGGTACGGTCGAAACGGCAGTAGATGCTATGCAGAAAGGTGCCGCTACGTATCTTCTGAAACCTATCAATATAAATCACTTGCGCGCAGAAGTTGGTAAACTTATTGAAAAGCAGGATCTTATAAGAAATAACAAAGAACTGCATAAACAACTTGATGAAAAATTTGGATTGGGTGGTATTGTCTGCAATAGTCCAAAAATGCAAAAGGTATTAAACACCGTTAAACAAATCTCAGGAACAACCGCAACCGTAGTAATAACTGGCGAAAGCGGTACTGGTAAAGAACTTATTGCCAAAATCATCCATAATAACAGCCCGAGAAAAATCAATCCGCTGGTTATTTTAAATTCTGCAGCCATCCCCGAGAATCTTCTGGAGAGCGAATTGTTCGGACACGAAAAAGGCGCTTTTACAGGAGCTATGTATCAGCGAAAAGGAAAGTTTGAATATGCACATCATGGTACATTATTTCTGGACGAAATTGGAGATATGCCGCTTTCTACGCAGGTAAAATTATTACGTGTAATTGAAGACGGCATAATAACCCGAATCGGCAGCAATGAATCAATCGAAGTGGATGTACGCTTAATAGCCGCAACAAACCAAGATCTCGAAAAACTTATTAACGAAGGAAAATTCAGAGAAGACCTTTACTTCAGATTAAATGTTGTTTCTATCAAATTGCCACTACTCAGGGAAAGACACGAAGATATTCCGTTATTAATAGACACTTTTTTGCACGAGTTTTCTATAATACACAATAAGAATACTTCCTCAATCTCTACAGATGCCAGAAAAACTCTGTACAACTATTCATGGCCAGGAAATGTGCGAGAACTAAGAAATTGCATAGAAAGCATGCTTGTTGTGTCCGCAAAAGACATCTTAACTACTGACGATATACCTGACCACATATTACAACGAAGCGATAAAACAATAATCACACCTAGTCTAACCGCAGGAATTACAATTGAAGAAGCCGAAAGGGAACTTATTAAAAATACACTCGCTACAGTGAGTGGAAACAGAGAAGAAGCAGCAAAAATGCTGGGAATAGGCGAGCGTACTCTATATAGAAAATTAGACCGTTACGGACTTAAATAAAGTCTAAAAACCAAATATTAAACGATATGCTACAAATACATCTCTGTACAAATTGCAAAAGAAGTTTAACAATTAATGATATCAATGCAGGGCATGCAGTTTATCAGGAAGGTGGTAAATTCCTTTGCAAAGAGTGCCTGTCAGTAAAAATTAGAAAAGAAAAAGGTTATGAGGAAAAAGACTTCGTCCTTGAATCTATTTTAAATGAAGTAAAGAACATTAACCAAAATTTAAACTACTCACCCGTTTCCTGGTTGAATATTTTAGCCTCTGTTATACAATGTTTTACTTTTGGTACGCTTATTTTCGCTTACATTTATCGCAATGGCGATGTTCATTCATACCTATTACTTGCCTTAATATTTCAAGTAATGGCACTGACATTTTTTGTAATAAAAAAATAGTCAATAAATTTGTTTAAAAATACTTGACAAATATCATTATTGAATTATAATTCAAAACGATAATTAAATAATAATTATTCCATTTTAATTAAGGAGGTATTACTATGGGTATAAAAGTTGGACAAAATGCGCCTGAATTTACTTTGCAAGGTATTATTGGAGATAAGTTTAAAGATTTTTGTTTAGACGAATATAAAGGAAAGTGGATTGTCGTTTTTTTCTATCCACTAGATTTTACTTTTATTTGTCCGACAGAAATTACTGAATTTTCAAAACGGGAATCAGAATTTAAAACCCTAAATGCACA
>MHYY01000017.1:0-35926 GCA_001830285.1 Planctomycetes bacterium RIFCSPLOWO2_12_38_17
CTTGGTTCTTTAATTTCAGGCTTACAAACACTACCGACAATTTGCTGGTTACCGCTTGCATTACTCTGGTTTGGTTTGAATGATTGGTCTATAATGTTTCTGGTTATTATGGGTGCAGTGCTTTCTATTACCATTGCGACTGATGCGGGTGTAAAAAATGTACCACTACTTTATATGAGGGCTGCCAAGACTATGGGGGCTAGAGGATGGAAGTTGTACCTTGAGGTCATCATACCAGCGGCTCTTCCATATATTATAACAGGTATGAAACAGGGCTGGTCTTTTGCATGGCGCTCTCTGATGGCTGGGGAATTGTTAATAGTATGCGTAGGGCTCGGGCATCTGTTGATGGTAGGTAGGGAATTAAATGATATGAGTCAGGTGATTGCTGTAATGATAGTTATTATTATAATCGGTATCCTGGTGGATAGATTATTTTTTGTAAAGGTAGAAAGACGTATACGTGAACGTTGGGGTTTAGTAAAGACTTAGAATTACATTTCAACTTCAACAGGTAGTTCCATATTTTGCATTGATGCCTGTATTAATGCCTCCTGGTCTACTTTATCCTCTGGTTGTTTAATCCGGTCTGCACTTCTTTCGACAAATTGAATGCCCTCTGTTTTATATTTCTTTTTTAGAAATTCGCACTTTGTGCAGTCTGGGGCTGTATAAATATATTTCATAAAGAGACCTCCTTAAAATGTTAAAAGTTATCAAATTTATGGTTATTAATTTTACTAAAATAAGTGATTCTTTCAAGGGCATTTTTTAATTTAGATTAATTAGATTATAGATAGGTATAATCGTTTGACTGGGTAAGGCTTATATGTTATATTCCTTGAAACATGGGAAGGAGTGATTTATGCCAAGATTTATCGGATTAATTGTTGCAGCTGGAGTTGCAATCTGGGTGTATATAGATGCGAAAAAGAGGGGCTATAAAACCCTTGCGGCTGTCGGCTGGATGTTGGGCGTATTTTTATTGATGATAGTTTTTTTACCACTTTATCTATTTCTGAGAGCAAGAAAAGCTAAACAAGTGGAAATTTTGATACCTTGCAAATATTGTGGGAAATATTACGAGGGATCGCCTATATATTGTCCTAACTGTGGACATAAAGTTGGTGGTTACTCATTTAATAAAGAGGAACAACCATGAGTGTGAAAGAACGAGTAATTGAAGAACTCAAAAGTGCGATGAAGGCACAGGATAAATTAAGAACGTCTGTTCTGCGTATGATACTTGCTGATATAAAAATTGCGGACACGTCCGGGAAACCGAAGGACCAGATTGACTATGTGGAGGTGGTTCGTGGTTATCATAAGAAGCTCAAAAAAACACGGGAAGAATACGAGAGGCTTAATTTACCAGAGAAGGTAAAGGAATTGGACGGAGAAATTGCTATCATAGAAGAATACTTGCCAAAACAGTTATCAAACGATGAAATCAGAAAAATTGTTGAAGAGGTTATTAAAGCAAATAATTATACTGCAAAAGAAATGGGCGTTGCAATGAAACAGATTATGAGCAAACAAGGCAGTGTTGTTGATGGGAAAAAGGTACAAACTATATTGAAAGAAATATTGAAATAAATAAGTTTGTAAAGTTAATTTCTATGAAATTTCAGGATAAAATACATAGAATTTAAGAAGTATAATTATGTTGGACAACTCGATACTCGAAGACTTATCAATATACAGCGAGGAATTTACACTTGGATATGGCAGTACGGCATGTTTACTTATACATGGCCTTGGTTGTGGACCTATTCAAATGAGAGAGCTTGCAGAATATTTGTGCAAGTGGGGTTTCACTGCAAGGGGGATACTTTTACCGGGTCATTGCGGGGAGGATATAGACAGCCTTGAATTAATATCAGGGCACGATTGGAGAGAAAAAGTTGAATATGAATATCAACAATTAAAAGAAGAGTACGAAAATGTCGTAGTTATTGGATTTTCGCTGGGCGCACTGCTGACACTGCAACTGGCAATGAAATATCCAATAGAGAAAATAATACTGATGAGCACGCCCGTGTTTATAGTACATGAGTATATGCCTTTAAATGGCTTAATTGATTTATTCAGGATTTTTGTGAGGAGACTGAAAACTATAAAAAAGACGTGTTATATGGAGACTGACGGCTATGCTGGTTATTTATACCAGCCTGTAGAATCTTACTACTCATTGCAGACCATTTCAGAAATCAATCAGATGATTGAAACTATAAAACCGAGATTAAAAGAAGTGAAATCATCTGCACTTGTTATTCATTCCAAAAAAGACCTTACCGCCACCCCTTCAAGCGCAAGATATGTTGTGAAACATCTTAGCTCTGCCGAAAAACAATTGATTTGGCTTGATCGAAGTCATCACTTGATGATGTATGGAAATGAAAAAAAGGTAGTTTTTAACGCTGTAAAAGAATTCCTGAAATAAAAATCTAAACTACTTACTGATGTAACGATCGTCCTTTAAAAGTTCTCGCGCCTTGCTATATTCCATAATTCTTGCAACCTCGCTTATGAATTTTTCGTCATAGCCATGTCTCTCAAGAAGGTAAAACCCAAGCTCCATCCCAGAAGAAATACCTCCTGCGGTGATAATCCTTCCCGTATCCACTACCCGGGCTGTATTCAGCTTTACCGTAGGACAAAAAAGTTTTAATCTATCCAGCGGCACCATTTCGTTAGGCCCCGCCTCTTTTCTTGATGTTGCAGGAAGATTATCCAGCAACCCTGCTTGTGCAAGAATCCACGAACCTGTGCATACCGAGGTTACAAGTGTATCTTTAGGTAATGACTTTACAAAATCTATTAAGCGCTGGTTGAAAACCTCTGTACGGGTACCGATTCCTCCCGGTATAATAAATGCGCTCATATTAGGTTTATCGTTTAAGGAGTATTTAGGAAGAACTGTGAGACCTGCCTGCGCTGCAATTGTTCGCATGGTATCGGCTATTAAGAACACTTCAATAGAAGGATCGAGTCTCCTTGCTACTGCGAAGACACCGTAGGGAGCTGTGAAGTCTACTACCTCAGCGCCTTCAAAGACGTATATACCAACCCGAACGGGGACTGTTTTCTCCTCTGCATAAAGTTCAGAACTAAATTGATTAAAAAGAATAATTGCGAAGATAATTGTAAATAAGCTTAATCTTTTCATTTTGCCTCCCTCGGATATACGCACCGTACTTTCGTGACGGCATTCGGTATGTCAGACTTATTAGTGCTAATGAATTTACGCACTTTCGCTTTAGGCTAAATTATTTTCTCGAGCTTTGCCCCACAGACTTTGTATTCAGCCGTCTGGGTGATGTTATCGTATGCGTCCTTTGTGAGCTTGTTAACTGCCGACTCAACAAAGTGCATGGGTATCCAGATAACACCTTTCTTCACTTTATCTGAAACCTCTGCCCTTGCAGTAATCTCTCCACGCCGAGTAGCAATCTTGACCGTCTCGCCATCGAAGATACCTAGTTCACTGGCATCTACCTGATGTATTTCCACAAAGCAGTCATTTGTTTTATATGTGCTCCCGGCAGATCTCCGTGTCATAGTGCCTGCATTATAATGATAAAGCGTACGTCCTGTTGAAAGTATCAATGGATAATCTTTGTCAGCGCTTTCGGCAGGGGCGCGATACGGCAGGACAAAGAATTTACCAGGACCTCTTGTGAATTTTCCTTCGTGTAAGAATTTTGTGCCCGGGTGTTTTGTATCGGGGCAAGGCCATTGAATACCATTGTGTTCAATCCTTGCATAATTGATACCAGCAAACATGGGGGCTAGGCTTGCTATTTCATCCCAGATTTCTTTCGGAGACGGGAAATCCATTTTGTATCCCATGAGATTGGACAATTCGCAGATTATTTGCCAGTCTGGTTTTGAATTTCCTATAGGATTTATTGCCTTACGCACCCTCTGCACGCGCCGTTCTGTGTTGGTAAACGTGCCGTCCTTTTCTGCAAAGCTTGCTGCTGGCAGGACGACATCTGCATATTTAGCAGTTTCAGACATAAAGATGTCCTGCACAACCAGGAAATCGAGATTATTTAAACCGTTAATAGTATAGTTCTGATTTGGCTCGCTCATTACAGGGTCTTCTCCAATTACATACAATCCCTTGAATTGACCTTTGCTCATGCGTTCAAACATCGTTGGAGATGTTGCACCCTGAGTTCTTGATAGTTTGACTCCCCAAGCCTTTTCAAATTTATCAACAACAGCAGAGTCTGAAAGGTATTGATAGCCATGCATCCTGTCGGGTAAACAGCCCATGTCTGTTGCACCCTGTACGTTGTTCTGACCACGAATCGGGTTAACTCCTGTGCTGTGTTTTCCTATATGTCCAGTAAGTAATGCGAGGTTTGCAATTGTTCGTACATTGTCAGTACCGCAGGTGTGCTCTGTAATACCCAAGGTATAAAATATGGCAGATTTTTCGGATGTGGCATAAAGTCCTGCAGCCTGACGGATATCTTCCGCAGGAATGCCTGTATATTCAGAGGCTTTTTCAGTTGTAATATCTTTTACAAATGCCTTAAATTCTTCATAGCCCTCTGTACGCGTTTTTATGAATTCCTTATTTTCAAGCCCCTCTGAAATGATAACATGAGCCATTGCATTAAGTAACCAGTTATCTGAACCGGGTCTTACAGGAAGATATAATTTTGCATGTTGTGCAAACCAGATTCGCCTAGGGTCAGCGACTACGAATGTACATCCTTTCCTCAATGCCTTTTTCATTTCCAATCCAACGATTGGGTGTGCTTCTGTGGGGTTACCACCAATCAGGAATATAAGTTTGCAATCCTTAATTTCGCTGATGGAATTGGTCATTGAACCACTACCGAATGACATCGCCAGACCGGCGACGGTAGGTGCGTGTCAAGTCCGGGCACACTGGTCTACATTGTTGGTGCCAATCACTGCCCTGGTAAATTTCATTGCCAGATAATTTTCTTCATTTGTGCATCGGGAAGAACTGAATACGCCGATATGCTCAGGTCCGTGTTTTGCTTTTATTTCTCGGAATTTTGTTGCAATGAGGTTTAAGGCTTCGTCCCACGTTGCTTCTTCAAATTTGCCATTTTTCTTTACCAGCGGTTGTTTTAAACGGTCGGGATGATGTATAAAGTCATATCCAAACCTGCCCTTTATACAGAGGTTTCCGTCGTTGGGAATGGTTCCTACCTTTGAGGTAACTTTTACGACCTGATTACCAGTAACATTTAAATACATTGTACAGCCGACACCGCAGTAAGCACATGTGGTTTTGACCTGTTTGAATTCCCATTCACGTCCCTTCCCTACAGCCTGTTTCTCGACTAGGGAACCTACAGGGCATGTTGATACACATTGACCGCATAAGACACAGGTTGTATCGAGCAAGGATTTTCCGAAAGGGGTACCGGTTTCTGTGTCAAAGCCACGGTTCTTAAAATCAATTGCATAATCTTGCTGGATTTCTGCGCAGATGCGGACACAGCGGCCGCAAAGGATGCATTTGCTAGTATCTTTTTGAATAACAGGGTTTCTATCATTAACCACTCCACCATCAGGTTGTTCGAAAAATCTGCTTT
Organism: Planctomycetes bacterium RIFCSPLOWO2_12_38_17; assembly: GCA_001830285.1. Classification (GTDB taxonomy): domain Bacteria; phylum Planctomycetota; class Brocadiia; order Brocadiales; family Brocadiaceae; genus PLOWO2-12-38-17. The sequence continues at coordinate 5,589 of MHYY01000017.1, forward strand.
CCCTTACGTTATACTCATAAGCAAGGTCTTGTAGTTTGCAGGAACCACATTTCTCGCAGGTCATACAATCTTTTGGGTGGTCTGAAAGAATTAATTCTAATACCATCTTGCGTGTCTTAAGGACTTTTTCAGAATTGGTGCGGATGGTCATACCATCAGTGGCTTCGGTATTACAGGATGTAATAAGTGCGTTTGTGTTGCCGCGCTCTATTTCTACCATGCATACCCGGCACCCCGCAAAGGGTTCCAGGCGTGGGTCATGACAAAGGGTAGGAATATTAATACCAATTGAATTGGCTGCCTGTAATATAGTTTTTCCTTTAGCAATTTCAGTAGCTTTACCGTCAATAGTTAATTTAATTTTTGGAACCATTACCATAAATTTCTTTCTCCTGATTCTAAATTACCATAATTCCTGCATAACCTACAACCTGATCATAATCCCCGGTGATATCGCCGCTGGTTTCATATCGTACTAGTTCTGCTTTTTTAGCGCCTCTTTCCTTGGAACATACAAGCATAATAACTGTTGGGTAAATACCGCACATAGTGATGCGCATTTCGTGTACTTTACTGTATAGTTTATCCTCATCAAGCGCAAGAATTTCTGCTATTGCTATTTTATCCTTTCTATTTGCTGATGTTTGTGTTTCATGGTGTGTCATATCAGAGGATGCAACCACAAGTGCATCGGGTCGTATTTTATTCAGTACCTGTGATAGATTTTTTCCAATATTTTTAAGGTCTGTTATGTTTCTTGATGATATGACCATGACAACAATTTTTACTGAAGGCTTAAAGTATTGAATAAATGGTATCTGTACCTCAGCGGCGTATTCGTCTAAATGCGCCTCTTTGTCCTTCTCAATTAAGTTGCATACGTGTAAGAGTTCGTTTACTACTTCTTCATCTACCGTTACATCACCCAGAGGAGTACGCCATGAACCGCCTGGCCAGATAGAATAAGTTGCACCAACGCCAGTATGATTTGGGGATAATATTATTACCGTGTCAGGTATCTCTATTTTTGAATAAAGATTACCTGCAACACGCCCAGAATATATATAACCTGCATGTGGCGAAACAATGCCTAAAACAGTATGTTTTTCTGCATCCTTATTTACAAAATCCTCGATATCGCTTCTTAACTGAGTTTTGTCTTGGCTATAAAAACTGCCCGCTACTGCAGGATATCTTATCATGTTAACTAAATGAAATATTCTTGTTGTTTATTAAGGATTATAAGTACATGTTATTAATGTAATTTCTAGAATTAGTAATTATAAAACTTATTTAGTCTAACATGATATTTTATTACAGTCAAACTTCTTTAGAAAATATTAGTTTAGTACTTTTATTTGTAAAAATACAGCGACATGTGTGTTCTCTTTGGTTCTTGAATTGATTTTTTGTTTGAAAGATGTTGTTGTATGATTTAGAATTTTCATAGTGTTTTTACATTAGAGTTAAAATACATCGCTATTTAGGAGCATTATTTTGGCAAAGGCATTAGCTTTATTATCAGGTGGATTGGACAGCACCCTGGCTATTAGGGTGATACAGGAGCAGGGGATAGAGGTAATTGCACTTAATTTTGTTACAGTATTTTGTCGTTGTACGTCTCACGGTAGTTGTAAACTTGAGGCAGTAAAGGTTTCTGAAAAGTTTGGCATACCTATAAAAGTTATAAATACCACAGAAAGATTTCTTGAATTAGTTAAAAAGCCGAAGTATGGTTATGGTAAGAATATGAATCCATGTATTGATTGCAGGATCAATATCTTCCGTATTGCGGGGGAGTATATGCGTGAAATAGGCGCCGATTTTATAATTACGGGCGAGGTGCTTGGACAGAGGCCTATGTCGCAAAGAAAAGAAGCGATGAGGATTATTGATAGAGAGGCTAATCTAATAGGGTTGGTGTTACGTCCTTTATGCGCCAAGCATATGGAACCTACTATCCCAGAGAAATCAGGACTCGTAGATAGAGAAAAGCTTCTTAACATGCGTGGTCGCTCGAGAAAAGATCAGATTCAACTCGCAGATGTTTTTCAGATAAAAGACTATCCCTGTTCTGCGGGAGGCTGTTTACTTACAGACCCTGAATTTGCGCATCGTATGAGAGACCTTATTAATACCTGTGATGCAAATGTAAATGATGTTAATTTACTGAAGGTAGGGAGGCATTTCAGGTTTGATTCAGAAACAAAGGTCATTGTTGGCAGGAATGAAGATGACAACGCGAAGATTGATACGCTTTCGAGAGAGGGTGATGTTTTATTGAATCTAGTTGATATGCCTGGACCTCTCACGCTTATGCGTGGAGAGATTACTGACGAAAAGATTCAAACAGCAGCACGACTTACTGCGAGGTATGGGAAATCAAACTTTCTGTCTGTTGTGAAAGTTTCTGTACGTAAGGTAGAGGGAAACGCTTCGTCAACAATAATTGAAGTTGTACCGATGAGCCGGGAAGAGGCAGAAAGGCTTTTATTAAAAAAGAGGGAGCATGTAACTCATGATATTGAAAATTACAGGAGTATTTTAAAATGAATATACCTTTTAAAGATTTGTTCACTCGTATGGCGAGTCTGAAAAGTGTATTATCCTTTGCGCAAGGTGGGTCATTTATTAAAGCAGATAAAAAGATTTTTGTAATACTTGGACCCGCCTTTGGCGTATTTATTATCGCCTTGTTCTGTTACTGGTTCCTTATCGAGAAACCTTACTATGTGGAGATGATTGAAAACAACGGTGAGTTAATAAAAGATTTGAAATTTACGAGAGATAAACTAAGAAAGATTCACGAAAATACTGTCGCTTCTTATGAGGATAAATTAAAAACAGAATATATTCAGAAATCCATTTATGATGAGAGAGTAAAAGATTATGAGCAAAAACTGGAAACCTTTAAAAGCGGTTTTATTGCTATGAATGAACATGATAGGCAAATAAAGGAACTTGAGCAGAAACTCAAAGAAGAGAGTCAATCTAAGGAAAATCAGTCAAAAGAGAACTATGAACAGAAAATATTAGCATTGGAACAAAAAGTTTCAAGTCTTGAAGATAAATATGTCAATCAGAAGATAGTACTTGAGAATTCTCTGGAATTTGTTAATGAGGAAAAGGAAACATTGGAGAATACGCTTTTGATTGAGAGGAGAAAGGTGTTAATACCTTCTCTAATACTTCCAGAAATTATGAATAGAGCAATAACTGCTGATATCTTAAAGAAATTGGTTACAACAAAAGACAGACTAGAGAGATTAGAAGAAATGAATGTAATTTTGAAACCGGATACATATTTTGAGATGGGATTAGTTTCTTATTATAATAAACAAAATGATAAGGCAATAGAACAATGGGAAAATGCGGTATCCTTAAATAAAAATAACGTTAAAGCATATATTTGTTTGGGAATTGCTTACAATGAAGAGGAAATGTATGACAATGCAGTTAAGATATTAAAACGTGCCATTGAGATTAACCCAAAGTATGCAACTCTGCATTTAGTACTTGCACGAATTTATGAACAAAACGAAATGCTGGATGACGCTATTTATGAGTACTCTGAAGTGATTGAAATTAATCAGGAAGCTGTGGATATACATTACATCCTTGGTACACTTTATGAAAGAAACGGGATGAAAGAAGAGGCAAAAAAATGTTTTGCTCAATATGAAAAATTAAAGGGGAAAAAATAAATTAGTAATCCTGTAAACATGTGTTATTTAAAGAAAAAAACTGGATTTTCATAAATATTCTTTATTTTTTAAAACGGCGGTTATTGTTAAAGATAGAATTTTAAAATCAAAAAACAACGACCTCTTTTTTACATATTCAGTATCATATTTTATCCAATCACTAAATTTACCGCTTGATTTTCCCATTATTTGCCATAGACCTGTCACTCCTGGTTTTACTGAAAGTCTAGTTTCTTTCCACTCATTATTTCTTGTCATTTCATCGTTTGATAAAGGCCTAGGCCCTACAAGGCTCATTTCTCCTTTTAAAACATTAAATAATTGTGGTAATTCATCAAGACTCCATCTTCTTAAAAATCTTCCAATGGATGTAATTCTTGGATCGTTTTTCATTTTAAACATCGGTCCATCAACATCGCTCTTGAGCTTTTTTTTAAGCGATTCTGCATCTTTTATCATAGTTCTAAATTTATACATTTTGAATTCCCTTCTATTCTTACCGCACCTCTTTTGTAAAAAGAAAACGGGGCCGCTGCTAGTTATTTTTATTAAGGTTGCGACAACCGAAAAGAAAGGAATGAAAATAACTAATAAAATGCTTCCTAAAATAATATCAAATATTCTTTTCGGTAAATCTTGTTTAATGGATTCCATAATTTTAAATTAATTAATAAAATAAACTAAAATATAGAGAATTATTCAGTTTCTTGCTCAAAAAATTTTCGGAAACTTTTACCAGAAAAGGGTATGTTTATCAATTAAATTTTATGCTTTTTATATTTGTATGTAATATTTCACATTTATTATCTTATTTAATAATAAGATAAAGTAAGATATAGTTAAAAAAACTTGCAATAAGTAGCAATATAACATAAAATAACACACTTTGATAATTGTTTTTATTGTTAGTTACAAATGAAAATATTATACTAATTTTTACTATAAGGTAAATTTAGATAATGTTTGAAATCATGCATAAGATAAGCTAAAAACAGGGATGTATTCTATACTTAATCGCTTAAAGTATTCAGCAAAGTATTTTGTATTATCAATAACTGAATTAATAGTTTCTGACAACTTTATTTTACTAAAATGATAAGGATATTAGCTTTAATTATAATCTTTCTGACTTTTATCTCTGCTTGTGGTACAGACAAAAAATTTACTAAAAATGATTCTGTTGCAGAAGTTTCTAAAAAGAATCACGATGTAGATTTGGAGGGTGGAAAAGAAATAGTTCTTTCTGAATTTATTCTTGGTGTTGGAGATGAATTAGAAATAACGGTATATAGACATGATGATTTAAACAAAAAAATACGCATACCCCCGGAGGGTAAGAATACGCTTCCACTTATAGGTGAGATACAGACTAAAGGTGTAAGCATACATCAACTTAGTAAAAAAATTAAAGAAGGTTACGATGTTTATATAGAAAATCCACAAGTTACTGTTGAGATAGCATCTTATAAAGGTCAAAAAATATTCGTTTTAGGTGAAGTTAATAATCCTGGTGTTTATCAGTTTGACCCTCCAACAACAGTACTTGAAGCAGTTTCAAAGGCGGGCGGATTTACTCTGGATGGGAAAGATAACAGTGTTGTGTTGATAAGAGGGGGTGCAAGCAATCCTGAAATAAAGAAACTCGATTTGGAAAGCGCTTTGGATAAAGGTGAGGTGTCCCAAAACATGTGTTTGCAGACTGGAGATGTAGTTTTTGTCCCGAGAACATTTATTGCTAACGTTGATAGGTTCTTTTCGCATTTCGAGAAAATTATTCGTCCCATTTTGTTTATGGAACAAGCTATAATAGTTGCTCCACGTGTTGAAGATGTTTTTCAAGGAGAAAGTGCTGGTGCGAGTAAAAGTAAAGTACCAATTGTAATTTCACCTCCATAAACTTAGCTAATGTGTATCCCTTGTAACATTAAAGATTAAAAGTTAAAGGTTTAGGCACTGGAGCAATAAACTTAATTGATTGACCAAGACAAGTTCTAAATGATAGTAGATTAAGTGTGATTCGGGATTTTATTTAGAATAAAGATTTAATTAAATAAGGTTTTCGGGGTTTGGAATAGTGGTAATAATGGTTTGTTGGGAATACGGATAGAGAAAAAGTGTCTACATAAAATTTCTTGATATAAAAGTCTTTAAATCGTTGAACTTATAAACTGGCAGTAAGACAAAAAATCAATTCACTTAAATAAATTGTTAGCTTTCCTTTACCTTCCGGGAAATAAGTATTTTCGCTTTGATATTGTTTGTTTGACGAACTTACATACCTTAAAATGCCTTTTCGATCTCTTACTTTAAATGTTGTATTTGGCTTAAAAGATATTGAGGTAGTTGATTGACTGTAGAAAAACTAATAATAAAAAACACTGGATTTGTATTTATTTCTAGCATAGCAAATAAGCTGTTTGCTGCTTTTTTCATTGCATATGCAGCCAGGGTCCTCGGACCCGGTGATTTCGGTTTATATGCATTTATAGGTACAATTGGATTTTTATTTTTTTCCTTTGCGAACTTTGGCATAGGACCAATGGCTGTAAGGGAAATATCCAGAGAAAAAGAAAAAGCAAAATTACTTTTTAATAACGTGCTTGCACTTAGGATAAGTATTGTTCTTCTTGCGTATCCGATCCTTATTCTGGTAGTTAATGTATTGGGATATAAAGATAATGTTAAACAATTAGTATATATAGTTGGACTAACAGCAGTATTTTCAACGTTTTCAAATTCCTTCAAGATATTGTATATGGCTTATGAAAAGTTTAAAGTGCCTTCCCTTGTTTCTATTTTGGTATCTTTCCTGAGTAGTGTGTTTAACATTTTGGCGCTTTATTACGGTTATGGTCTAAAAGGGATTGTTATTATTTCTCTTATAGGCAATGTATTAGGCGCCGCTATTTCTGGTATTTGGCTGAGAAAGAAATTCTTTAAATACAAATTTTCGTTCAATCTGTCAGTTTGGAAAGATTTAACATTACAGTCCATACCCTATGCGGTAATTTTATTTTTTCAGCAAACTAACAGATTCTTGAATATCTTACTTCTTTCAAGACTACCGGGTCCTTTACCTGGCGAACTCGCAATGGGTTATTATAACCCTCCTTCCTCGATAAATAAACTTACAATGATGCTACCTTATAGTTTAAAACAGGCAGCACTTCCTACTGTATCTGCTAATGTTGAGAATACTCAGTTAATTAAGGATATAATAAAAGGTTCAACAGAAAAATTACTTGTGTTGATTGTATTTCCATTGATTGTTGCTACTACTTTTTTCCCAACTGAAATTATCACTATCATATTTGGTGAAGCGTACTTACCATCAGTTACAGCCTTTATTATTCTTGGTTGGGCTAGTGCACTTCAGGTATTTAATACGCCAGTTTCTATGACGCTTACTGCGACTCGGGAGATAAAGAAATTTATTCCTTGGTCAATACTGATATTCTGTGTAAATCTTATTCTTGCTGTGCCGTTGATTATTTATTACAGTTTCCTCGGCGCTGCAATAGCGTTTCTGGTGTCAAAAGTCATTGAGACGTTTTTAAGGAATTATCTCCTTAAAACAGTGTGGGGTATAAGTAGATTAGGAATGATGGAATCTTTTAAGGTATTAATTCCGATGGCTATTATCTTTTTCATATTATTAATACTTCACCTATATTCTGTGAATAACATTATAATTTTGATACTAGCAATAATGTCGTATCTTCTCTTTGTTTTTTCTATGAGGGGTTTTCGTAGAAAGATTTTAGAGATTCTAAGAAGGGACGGTTAAATAACAAGAGAGGTGAATAATTGAAATGAGCAATTCATATACAAGGGATAAGTGAATTTGAATATCTAATTCTGAATTATAGATGCAACCTCTGTATATAAACTTAAGTCAGGAGATAAAAGATTTATGAATGATTTAAATGATGTTGAACAACAGGTGAGAGATATAATAGCTGAACAGCTCCAAGTAGGTATTCAAAATATAAAAAAGAATTCTACAATAGCTGAGCTTGGGGGAGATTCACTTAAAGCCCTTCAATTGTTGTCTATTTTCGAAACACATTTTAATATATCAATATCCGACGAGGATGCCGTAAAAATTAACTCTTTTAAAAATGCAGTAGAGGTCATAAAAAAGAATTTAAAAAAATGAAAAGAAGGGTTGTTATTACTGGTATTGGTGTAGTTACATGTGTGGGCACAAGTAAAGAGACATTCTGGGATGCCATTATTAAAGGTAAATCAGGCATAAAGAAAATTAGTTTTTTTGACCCAACAACATATAAAACGCAAATTGCAGGAGAAATAAGGGAATTTGACCCATTGCAGTTTATTGATATAAAAGAGGTAAGAGATATGGACAGGGTCAGTCACCTTACCATTGCGGCGACTGAGGAAGCTATAAAAGATGCAGGTTTCAAACCAGATGAAAATGCAGGTATTATTATTGGAACGGGGATAGGTGGAATCACCTCTGATGACTTTCAGCATACCCTTCATGATTTAAAAGGTCCAAGGTATGTACAACCAATGGCAATACCAACAATAATGTATAATGCGATTGCATGTAATGTTTCAAGAAGATATGGGTTAATGGGGCATGGTTATACTGTTGCAACGGCTTGTACCTCTGGTGCGAATGCAATAGGAGAGGCATATAGATTGATAAAACATGGTTACGCTGATGTTATGGTTACTGGCGGCACGGAGGCTACTATTAGTCCTGGAATTTGGAGTGGATGGTGTGCGCTGAGAGTTTTATCTACAAAGAATGATGATCCAGAGGGCGCTTGCAGGCCGTTTAGTAAGGATAGAAGCGGTATGGTGATAAGTGAAGGCGCTGGTATTGTTATATTGGAAGAATTGGAACATGCTCTAAAAAGATCGTCAAATATATATGCTGAAGTGATTGGGTATGGTTCGTCTTACGATGCAAGGCATATTACAGCGCCAAATGTTTATGGTCAAATGCGTGCAATTTCAATTGCAATGAAAGATGCAAATATTTCTCCAGATAAAGTTGATTATATAAAAGCACATGGTACTTCGACTATGTTGAATGATAAAATTGAAACGGAAACGATTAAAAAAGTGTTTGGCGACAAGGCATATTCAATACCAGTAAGTTCTATAAAATCCATGATAGGGCACACTATCGGAGCATCCGGGGCTATCGAGCTTATAGCATGTTGCCTCTCACTTAGGGATAGTATTATTCCACCAACAATTAATTATACAGAACGCGACCCAGATTGCGACCTTGATTATGTGCCTAATGAAGCGAGAAAGGCAAGATTAAATGTTATTATGACTAACTCTTTTGGATTTGGCGGTATTAACGGGGTGCTTATTTTAAGAAGATGTGAGTAAAGTAGTACATTTTGTCAAATTTATAAGTCAGTTCTTGTTTAGAGAATATGAAAAACAGAACAGTTATTCTAGGTATTGACGGGGCAACTTTTGATATTATCAATCCTCTTATAGAAAGAGGCGAATTGAAAAACCTGAAAAGTTTAATTGATACTGGAACTAAAGGTTTTTTGAGGTCAACCATTCCATCATATACACCCGTTGCTATTTCCTCATTCCTTACCGGTATGAATCCTGGTAAACATGGAATATTTGATTTTACAATAACAAATCACAATAATTATGAGACATTTAAAAACCTTGCTAATTCTTCGACTATTAAAGCGCCAACTATATGGGAATTATTTGGAAAAACTGATAAAAAAATTATTAGTTTCCTTTTCCCTCTTTCGTATCCTCCACAGCCTGTAAACGGTATTATGGTGTCAAAGGTCAAGCCTGAAATAATGAAAACTAATCCGTTTACATACCCTGAGTCTTTAAAAAATGAACTTTTTGCGCACCTTGGCAACGTGGATTATTCGAGGATGCCGTTTAGCGCTGATGTTAGAATGAAATACAGGTCTAGTTCAAAAGACTTTTTTTCAAGAAGTCTGAGTAATCTTTATTATAAGTTTGAAAAAGAGAAAGAGGCCATTAGATATTTGATGAGTAAACACGAATGGGACCTTCTAATGCTTTATTTTAACAACACGGATTTAACTCAACATTGGTTTTGGAAATTTATGGATAAAAGTCATCCCTTATATGACTCAGGAAGGTCGGAATATTCGGAAGAGATTTTTAATATTTACAAGGCAATTGACGCCTTCATTGGCGAGCTTTTAAGTAAAATAGGGAATGACGTTAATTTGTTAATTTTTTCTGACCATGGATTTGGTCCCTTATATTATAAATTTCAATTGAATAATTGGTTGATGGATAAGGGATTACTCGTTATTAAACCAGGGAAAAGAAAACGATTGACGGTTGCGAGAAGAAATCTTAAGGAAATTTCCAGACGTTTTGGGCTTGGAGAGCTTGTAAAAGTTTTACCAGGCAGAATTAAAGGTATTAGTTTTCCCGTACCAAGAATGACGAATATCCCATTAAGGGAAATTGTTGACTGGCAGAGAACAAGGGCATACGGGACGCTTTTTGGTATAAATATCAACCTTAAAGGAAGAGACCCGATGGGTATAGTTGAAAAATCTGAGTGCGACGAACTGGTAAATTATATCAAAAATGAGCTTAAAACATTATCTTATACAGATAGAAATTGTATAATTGAAAATGTCTTCCAGAAGGAAGAATTATACAATGGGGAGTCATTGGATTATGCTACGGATATTTTATTCATTTTTAAAAATGAGTTTCCCTGTCAGGTATCTATAGACATTTCAGAGGATGGTGTATTTAAAAATACAGGCGATGAAGAGATGTTGAGCGGAACGCATTTCTCGAGTATAAATGGTATTTTTGTGGCAAGTGGAAAGGATATTGAAAGAGGTAAGGTTATACATGGGGCGTCAATAATAGATATTCTTCCTACAGTATTGTACCTGATGGGACAACCGGTACCATCTAATATTGACGGAAAGGTTTTAAAAGATGCAATTACATCTGACTTTTTAAGTCAAAATCCCATGGAGTTTAGTGAAGGCGAACATGTAACCAGAAAAGAATTTGTTTTTACAAATGAGGAGAGAGAGGCTATACAGAAGGAACTGAAAGGGTTGGGATATTTAGAATGAAAAATAATAAAGTTGTAATAATAGGTTTGGATGGAGGTACTTTTAATGTAATCCACCCTATGATTGAAAAAGGCGAATTACCAAATTTAGCCTCAATTATGAAAAACGGCTCCTGGAGTGAGTTAACTTCTACTATTCCACCAATAACATTGCCAGCTTGGGTTTCTTTCGCTACTGGAATGAATCCCGCAAAGCATGGGATTTACTACTTTTTGTCGGATACGCACAGGACTTATGATGAGGGACCTATTGTTAATTCTACTTATGTAAAGGCAAAGTCGCTATGGCAGATTCTTACTGAAAATGATAAGAAGTCCATAGTAGTAACAGTTCCATTTACATATCCGCCAATAGAAGTCAATGGCGTTATGGTTTCTAATATTAAGGCCGCACAGGTTGAGAAAATGAAGAGTTATCCACCTGCGGTAATAGGTGAATTAGTAGATATTTTAAAACTGAATGAACTTAGAATTGAAAATTTGAAGCAAATTATAGACAGTTCGAATAATGTTAATGATATTCCGTCAAGAATAGCGGCACTGCATAAAGTCGCTGTTGGGAAGATTGCAGATGGGACTATTTATTTGATGGATAAATATAATTGGTCGTTTTTGATGACGGTCTTTCAGTCATCCGATGTGGTGCAGCATTATTTCTGGGCACACATGGATAAAAATCATCCAAACCACAAACCATCGGAAGCCGTGAAATACGGCAGTATAATTTTTGACACTTACAAAAGAATAGATACCGCTGTTGGAAAAATAGTAGAAAAGGCGGGGGAAGATGCAATTATTATAATTATGTCTGACCATGGTGCTAGTGCCGTCCATAAATTCTTCTTTACTAACAGATGGTTATTGGAAAAGGGACTACTTGTGCTTAAAGAGGAGAAGCCTTTTAGAACTCTGATAAGGAAGACAGAACTCGAAAGGGTGTTGACTCGCCTTGGATTAAGAGACGTTCTTGTATTCTTCCCGAAAAAACTGAGGAATATAAAGGTGCCTTTTCTGAAAAGACAATTAAAGCCGTTGTCTGAGATTATTGACTGGAGCAAAACAAAGGCTTATGCGACCAATACTGGAATAAATATAAATTTGAATGGCAGAGAACCAAATGGAATAGTTAGCAAAGAAAAATATGATGAAACGATTAACTTTATAAAAGATGAGTTATCGAAACTAATAGATACTCAAACAGGAGAAAAGGTTACTGATAAGGTGTACAGGAGGGACGAGATATACCACGGTCCTTATTTGGAAGATGCTTATGATTTATACTTTACGCCGTGGAAATCGCTTTATCAACCGCAAAAGAGTTTACAGTCAAAAGATGTCGTAGCGTTTATACCGAACGAAGGCAGGTGCGTTAGTGGACATCATCATAACTGCGTGAATGGAATTTTTATGATCAAAGGTCCTGATATAAAGAGCGGCGTTAAGTTAGATAATCCAAAGATTATTGATATAATGCCAACAGTGCTTTATTTATTGGGTTTAAAAATTCCAGAAAATATAGATGGAAGGGTGTTGCGGGAAGTGATAAATGATAATTATCTTAGAGAAAATCCTGTCAATCTTACAACTACTACTGAGTATAGAGCGCAGCAAGTTGAAGCTATTTTGGGTGAGGAAGAAGAAGAATTAAGAAGACAATTAAAGAATCTTGGATACATCGAGTAATAACAAATATTATAAAGAATTATAAAACTGGCGAACATTTTTTGGATATATTGGGATGATAGTTTGTAAGAAACGGTTTTTTACTGCAATCTTAATACTCGTTTTTTTAAATGTGTGTGTGTTATCATGCAAGAAGTTAAAAATATATTCAAAAAGAGAGGTACATTCTGAACAATTATCAAAGAAGAAAGAGGCGTTAAATTCACTCATAATACCTGCAAATGCGTTGTTCAAAACCCCATGGCCTATGTTTCAAGGGGATTTGCACCGAACAGGACGGAGTCCATTTGTTGGCCCGAAAAGAGGGATAATAAAATGGAACTTTCCCATAGAGGGGCTTTTTGAGGCCTCGCCGGTAATAGGAGTTGATGGAGTAATTTATGCAGGAGGCGATAACTCAAGATTTTATGCTGTTTCTCCGGACGGTAGACTGCTCTGGATGTTTCAAACGCGGGATATTAACAGGAACTCTGTAGCCGTTGCCTCTGATGGTACGTTGTTTCTGCCTTCAGCAGATCATTGTGTTTATGCCCTCACGCCAGATGGCATGGTTAAGTGGGTATTTACCACAGGAGGCAGGGTGAATTCCTCGCCTGCAATAGATGGCGATGGAATAATCTATTTTGGTTCACACGATGAAAATCTTTACGCGGTCAATCCCTACGGCACTCTCAGGTGGAAATTTTCGGTTGGAGCGATCAGCGCTTCCTCACCTGCTATTTCCAATGACGGCACGATATATGTTGGTTCATATGACGGTAATCTTTACGCCGTTAATAAGACAGGGCAGTTAAAATGGAAGTTTAAAGCCGATAGCGGGCTGAGGGCATCTCCGTCTATTGGTGATGACGGTACAATATATATTGGTTCAAGAAAAGGTACTTTTTATGCTATGTCGCCCGAAGGTGTTTTAAGGTGGAGTTACGAAACAGGTAATGATATCAGGGCTTCTGCGGCGATTGCAAATGATGGAACTGTTTATATTGGTTCCTGGGATAATAATTTTTATGCATTTTCAGGTAGTGGCAAGATCAAATGGAGCTACAAGACAAATGGTCCAATTGAGGCATCTGCAGTGATTGATGCAGAGGGCAATGTATATGTGGGTGCAATAGGGGATAAAATATATTCTTTTACGCAAGACGGAACAGTAAGGTGGACAATCGTTGGTGGGATGATAAATACAGCGCCCGCCATAGACAGCGATGGCACAATATATATATGCAGGGAGCACAATCTCCTTGCTATTGGGGAGCCTAATCCGGTAATTGAAATTCGTACAACTAAAGAGAATACAAATTCAAACGTTATTAAAGATGTAATGATTGTTAAGATTTCTAACGAGTCATTGTTTGATAAAGATGTTGATTTGAAGGTTTTTATAAGAGCCAATATGGGTATCATGATTCCGTTAGAGAGCGCAAGATTAGTAATTAAGGCGGGAACTTCAGAGGAAAAAAAATACGAAGTGCCGTTTAACAAACTAAACATGAAGAAGGGTAGTTATTTTGTAGTTGGAAGGCTTTTAGATGCACAGGTTGGAACACTATTAAGGGAGGAGTTCAAGGTATTTGAATTAAATGAACAAAAATAATACAAAAGTAATGGTAATAGGTTTGGACGGAGCTACCTTTGACATAATAAACCCGCTCGTTGACAAAGGAAGATTACCGACTTTTAAAATGATAATGGGAAATGGGGCATGGGGGGAGCTTCGTTCTACAGTCTTACCTGTTACACCGCCTGCATGGGCATCATTTATGACTGGGAAAAACCCAGGAAAACATGGCGCTTTTGGTTTCTATTCTTATAAAGAAGGTTCTTACGATACAGAGCTTGCTACAAGTTTAAATATAAAATCAAAGAAATTGTGGGATTATTTTGATTCAGCAAAAAAGATAGGTTTAATAGATATTCCTATGACATTTCCTCCTGAAAAAATAAATGGATATATGATTTCGGGGATGCCAGTTCCTTCTGAACAAAGCATCTTTACCAGTCCTCCAGAATTACATACTGAAATTATTAAGGAGATAGGCGATTATACAATTGACAGAGACCTGATGTTGAGTACCAGGTGTAATCCTGTAGAAAGTCTTAAAAGATTATACAGCTATACTAAGATGAGAAAGGATGTTGCGGAGTACTTAATAAGGGAAAAAGGTCCGTTTGATTTTTTTATGGTGGTGTTCAGGACAACAGACTTTATTCAACATGCGGCATTTAAATTTCTGGATAACGACTATTCATCCACGCATATAGAAGAAACGAAAAAATATTGTGATGTTATTGCTCAGGTTTACGAAAGAATGGACCAGTATTTATCAGATTTATTAAAGATTGCCGGGGAAGATTGTATAATAATATTAATGTCCGATCACGGAGGCGGTCCTTTAAAGAAAAGATTCCACTTGAACAGGTGGCTTAAAAAGAAGGGACTGCTTGTCTTGAAAAATGAGTCATCCAGAGGTATAAAGATAGAAAAGAAAAAAATATCAAGGATATTAGACAGGCTGAGGCTATCCCCTTTGAATAAATTCTTACCGTATAAGATAACTTCTGCCTGTATACCTGTTCTCGTACCTTATTTGAAACACCCCGTTGAGCAAGTTGATTGGGATAAGACGAAGGCGTATGCGAATCTCGTC
Source organism: Planctomycetes bacterium RIFCSPLOWO2_12_38_17 (assembly GCA_001830285.1). Lineage (GTDB taxonomy): Bacteria > Planctomycetota > Brocadiia > Brocadiales > Brocadiaceae > PLOWO2-12-38-17. The sequence continues at coordinate 20,732 of MHYY01000017.1, forward strand.
TGGACTGACGGCGTCATAAGAATTAATCTGAAAGGCAGGGAACCGAATGGGATTGTGGATGAAAATCAGTATGATGAGTTGAAAACATACATTATAGGGGAGTTATTAAAGGCCACCGATCAGGAAACAGGCCAAAATGTAATAGAGTCCGCCTATAAAAGGGAGGATATATATTCAGGCCCTTACGTGAAGGATGCGCCCGATATTCTCCTTATTACCCAAAATATGGAATATGCATTTACAGCTGCATTGACAGGCAATGAGCTTTTTGAAAAGCCAAATGATCCAACGCCAGCTAATCACAGAATGAATGGGATATTTATGATAACGGGTCCCAATATTAAGAAAGGACAAAAATTACCTGTAATGAATATTGTGGATATTGCTCCTACTATTCTTTATCTTGCAGAAAATGTAGTGCCTGATGATATGGATGGAAAGGTTATATCCGATGCAATTGAAAACGATTACATTGAAAGCCACTCAATATCCTATTTGAAAGCCGATCAATTTAAAGCTCATAAGCCCATTGATATTCAATTTTCTGCTGAAGAAAGGCAAAAGATCGAAGAAGGGTTAAAAAATCTGGGCTATATGTAATAAATGAGTGTATCAAATCAATTAAAACACGCCGGAAATATTTTATTTATAAATCACCTGCTTGCCATGGGAGACGCTATTTTCCTTTCCGCCGTGTTTAAGGTGATAAAGGACAATACCCCGCAAGTGAATATCACTGTGTTAACGAGAGGTTATGCAGTTGAATTCCTTAAATCAGTAAGGTCTGTAAACAAGGTGATTAATTTAGACGACTTTGGAATCGCAAGGAATTCTTCAAGATTTAAAAAATTGCTGGCTTTGGTAAGGATTAGTTTCCTCATGAGAAGGTTCGACTTCATAATAATGAGGAATGATCCAAGAATACCTTTTACAAGGTTTTTTAGTATAGCAGCGAAGCTGATCGGGTGTAAGGGGATTGTCCTGATGGATAATTACCTTTCCATGTATGTTTCGGCTGATTCACACATACTTACTGTTTATCAGAAAATTTTACAGGATCTTGGATACGAAGTGCCTGAAAAGATGAAGTTCGATATAAGTGTTTCTGAACAAGGAAAAACATTTGCAGAGAAATATTTAGTAGAAAACGAGATAAAAAACGAAAGGATTATTGGTGTATTTCCAGCGAGTACAATAAGAATAAAAAGTTTATTGCCCGGTGTATTAATTGATATTTTAAATGTTGATTTATTTGCAAAATTCAGAATTTTATTATTCAGTATGGATGACAAATTAAATGATGGCGTGTGTAAAGCCATTTCTAAAAAACCAATCGTAATTGGCAAATTGCATTTTGATGAACTTGTTGGATTGATTTCTAAATGTAACTTTGTTATAGCCGCCGATACAGGTCCTCTTCATATTGCTGTGGCGCTGGGAATACCATCAATAGGCATTTATGGACCTACGTCTGGCATGGTGACAGGTCCTTACGGAGATATAGGCGTTGCGATACAGAGTCAAAACGATTGCAGATTTTACGACCCCATTGCGCCCTATTCACCGTCACGGGCGCTTCAAGTGTGCTATATAAAGGACGAATGCCAGCTAAATATGAGGAGCTGTATTGATAATATATCTGCAAAAGACATATTGGATGTAATAAATGATAAATTCAAACATATTTTAGTAAAAGATGAATATGAATAAGAAGGTATTTGTAATTGGAATAGATTCAGCAACATTTGATATTATAAATCCATTAATAAAAAAGGGCGCACTTCCGAATCTTGAGTTGTTGATTAAAGAAGGTGTTTCGGGAAAACTCAAGTCTACAATCCCACCAGTAACTCCTCCTGCATGGACTTCATTTATGACAGGGAAAAATCCGGGCAAACACGGTGTCTTTGATTTTTATGCGCCTCCTAATCTTGGATATCAGAGGCCTATCCTGAATTCAAAATTTAACAAGGCAAAGACGATTTGGAAAATATTATCAGAGAATGGGAAGAAGGTTGGAATCATAAACATGCCAATGACCTATCCTCCCGAGGAGGTGAATGGATTTATAATACCTGGTATGCAGTATGGGTTGGATACAAATAGCGGGTTTTCGTATCCAAAAGAATTAATGCATGAGTTAAATAAGGCAATCGGCGGTTACAAGGTTTTATACGGCGATATGGTTTCACTCTATGCGGATATTTTTGATAACCTGCTAAAAGAGTGGAGGGAAATAGTGAAATTAAGAGAGAAAGCAATTTTGTATCTTATGGAGAGATATGAATGGGACTTCTTCATGGCAGTTTTCTATTCGATTGATGTGATGCAGCATCATTTCTGGAAATTTTACGACAAATCCCACCCGTTATATAAACATTCTGAATACTCTGAAATAATACCCGAGTTTTATAAATGTGTTGATTCCTCGGTGGGGGAAATATTAAGAAGATTGGACGAAGATACCGTTGTTATGGTTGTTTCAGATCATGGTGCTGGTCCGGAGCATAAGGCTTTTTACATTAATAAGTGGCTGGCAAAAGAAGGTTTTTTAACTTTTAAACCAAAATATATCTCTTTATGGAAATTCAGACTTCCTCACATAATATATAAAATTTTGAGAAGGGCGGGCGTAAAAGCAATTGAATGGACAGTGCCAATATCGTATTTACCGTTACTCTGGAGAAAGATAGACCCAAGGGAAGGCTTGCGCGTGCACGAATTGATAAATTGGAATAAAACAAAAGCATATTCAGGTAATCATACGGAACAGGGGATATATATTAATCTTAAGGGTAGAGAACCTTATGGAATAGTTGAGTCTGGGAAAGAATACGAGGAAATAAGGAACAGTATAATAGAGAAGTTGCGCAAGGTAGAAGATCCCAAAACGGGTGAAAGGGTTGTCAGCAAAATTTATAAAAAAGAGGAGATATATAACGGACCTTATACTTACCTTGCCCCTGATATTTTTGTTGATATGAAAGAAGGACAATATCTCTTACAAAAAGAAGTATATAATTGGGGGTTATTTAATTATGCAGATAAGAGTTCCGGTACCCACAGAATGGATGGGATATTTATAATGAAAGGTGCAAATGTAAAGCGTGGGGAGGGTGTTGATAATCTGAATATTACAGATATAGCGCCCACAATACTACATGTTTTGGGAGTTCCAGTTCCTGACGATATGGATGGAAAAGTATTGACTCAGTTATTTAAGGAGTCTTTTCAAGAAGCTAATCCTGTAAGGTATACAAAGATTATAAGTGAATATATGACTGATGATAAAGGTATCTATTCTGACGAAGAGGATGAAAAGATGAGAAAAATGTTGAGGGATTTAGGATATATGGGGTAATTGGTTCATATATGACGGAACAGAGCACTTATACAGTAAGGAAATATAAAGACGGAGATGAAATAGAAATAAATCGTCTTTTCAATGAGATACTTTGTAAAGACAGGCATAGAACGCTTGACGAATGGCGCTGGAAGATGAAAGAAAATCCAGCAAAAGTCAAAGATATTGCGAATTATATTACAGTTGTGGAAGCGGATGGAAAAGTCATAGGACAGTATGCGAACTGGCCAGTTGATTTTAAATATAAGGACGAAATTGTTAAAGTAGGCCATCCGATTGAAAATTTTATACATCCTGATTACAGATTATCTTTCGATGTTCAGTTAGACATGTTCAACAGACAATACGAAGCAACATCCGAGGAAGATGTTAGTTTTGGATTCGGTTTCCCAAATCAAGTTGCTTATCTGATTGGCAAGAGGTTCCTGGGTTATAAAGATATCGGTGAGTTAGCAACTTTATCCACAAGATTAAGTTTTTTATTTCCTGTAAAACGAAGGTTCCCATTCCTGCCAAAGGTATTATTCAGCCTCATCCAGCAGATGAGTGAATATTTTTATAAGATTAAAATAAATTTAACAAAAAGGCAATCTGATATATCAGTAGAAGAAGTCGTAGAATTTAATAGCGAATACGATGAATTATGGAACAAAGTTAAGGACTATTACCCTCTCCTTGCTGTCAGGGACGGCGTTTATATGAATTGGCGTTACTTAAAAAAACCGACCAGGGAGTATAAAATCTTCTTTGCAAGGAAGGGGGCTGAAATAAAAGGATGTATAGTCCTGAAAATTATTGATGACTCCACATATTTCTGGGGTGCAAGGGTGGGGCTTATTATGGAGCTATTATGCCTCAAGGATGCAGGTATTCCTGTAGAGCTGCTAAAAACAGCTTTAAATTATTTTGTATCCGGAGGTGTAGATTTTTCTGTTGCCGTGCTTTTAAAAGATGACATTTTACTAAATGGCTTTCTAAATGCCGGGTTTGCGATAAGTGACAATATATATAAGCACCGCATGGTTTACAAAATTTATGACGAAAAGGGAATAGACGAAAATGTGCTTAAAGATTCAAGAAACTGGCATGTAATGTTTGGAGATTTTGATCCTCTATGAGGATATTGCAAGTTCATGACCATTATTTGCCGTGGGGTGGGGCTGAGGTTTACTTCACCGATATTATTAATTCCCTTGAGGAAAGAGGACTTGAGATTGCCGTTCTATATTCGGCCATGAAGGATAATGGGTATAAAAGTAGTAGGAGAAAAGAGTATTTTATTCCGCCATCACCCGGTCTTTTACGGGGTTTATCCCTGATAAAAGAGGTTAGGAAAATAGTAGACGAGGTCAATCCTGATATAATTCATATACACGGTTTTCATGGTTATACTAGTCCTTTAGTTATAAGGGAAATGATAAGGATGCGGCCGACTATACATACAGCGCATGATATTATGGCGTTTTGCTTAAACCGCAAAAAGATATATAATCCGGAGGATAATATCTGCAAGAGACCTGTCGGCTGGGGTTGTTTGACTTCCGGATGTATAGGGTTCTCTGAAAAGGGTAGTATTATATCAACTTTAAAAAATATAATAATTCAAAATACTGAGATGCGGCAATATAGAAAACTCATAAAGATTATCGTTGCGAGTAAATATATGAGGGATGAATTAGTCAGGAACGGAGTCTCAATAGAAAATATAGAGATACTTTATTATTATTTAAACGTAGAAAACGATTGGTTTGATTGGAGAGAAAAAGAAGAGAAAAGCAATATTATTCTTTATGTTGGTAGGATTGAAAAGAATAAAGGAGTGGGGGAATTAATTGATATTTTAAGTTTAATACAAGATATTCAGTGGCGGGCGAAAATTATTGGTTATGGTAGTTATGAATGCGAGGCAAGGAAGAAGATTGATGCTGTTGGGCTCTCAAGTAAAATAGATTTGGTTGGACATATACAGCATAGCAATTTATCGCAATATTATAATGAAGCAGCCGTGGTTGTTGTGCCATCCATATATCCTGAGCCTTTTGGTCTTATAGGAATTGAAGCAATGTATTTTGGAAAGCCTGTTGTCTCCTTTGATGTCGGCGGTATAAGTGAATGGTTGAAAGATGGAGAAAACGGTTTTCTTGTAAAATTTCCTGATAAAAAACAATTTGCAGAAAGAATTAAACTTCTTTTAGAGGATAGTTCTTTAGCAGAGAAATTTGGTAGAAACGGAAAAGAAATGGTAAAACGTTTTATAAATAAGGATGAGCATGTTGATAGATTATTAAAAATATATAATAACGTTATAGAAGAATGGAAGTATAGAAAGTAGGGTATCTACTGTATATGGATATGCCGAAAAATGTGTTTATTTATGATTTTAGTATGATCTGAAACTATGTTTTTTTACAGATCGAATAACAAAGAATACGTTTAAAGAGGAGCGCTGGCGGGAATAGATTATGGGAAAACAGATACGCAGCAGGGAATATGTTTTTGTAATTTTATCGTATATATTTTTAACAAGCCTTTTTACTTATCCGATGATTTTCGAAATAAATGTTCCTTACAACTTTAATAAGAAGGATTATTTATTTAATATTTGGAACCTTTGGTGGGTAAAAGAGGCACTTTTAAAACATATGATTATGCCCTATAAGACGGATTACATATTTTACCCTGTAGGCACTACCATGGCCTTTCACACAATGAATATGTATAACTACATAATTTCCTTACCGATACAATTATTTACATCAAGAACCGCAGCATACAACATTCTTTTTCTGCATACCTTCATTCTCAGTGCCTTCGGTTGTTACCTGTTGGTGCGTTATTTAACAAAGAACAGGATGGGTGCTTTTATAGGCGGGATAATATTTGCATTCTCAATATTTCACCAGGAGGAGTATGCAAGAATTAACGTAGCAACTATTCAATGGATACCATTATTTTGCCTTTTTTTTATAAAATTAATAAAAGATGGCGGCTTTAAGAATTGTTTCCTCTCCGCGATATTCCTCTCACTGATAGCCATTTCCTTCTGGGAATATTTTATTTTTACATTTTTTATAATTATTATTTTTTTGATTTATTACTACAAAAGCACATGGAAAACAGATTTTATAAAGATGTTCTTCGTTATGCTATGTATTAGTGCAATATTAGTAACGCCATTCATATACCCTTTAATTAAAGAATTATTACATCGGGGAGAATACCTCTATGCGCCTTTATCATCCTATACACAGCTTCTGGGCTTAATGCCCTCAAAGGAATTTGGGCTTTATTCTTGGCCAACAGTGCTGGGTTATACAGTGTTAACATTATGTATTTATTTCGTATTTAAATTGAGGAGAGAAGATACCTGTGTTTGGCTCATAGCGACATGCGTATTCTTTGTTTTTGCCCTGGGACCGCATCTTATTATATTTAATAAGGATTTCCGCGAGATTCCATTACCATTTGCAATCTTAAAAAATATTCCTGTTGTCCAGGTAATAAGAACGCCGCACAGGTTTCTTTCTTTTGTTACACTAGGTACGGCTGTAATGGTTGGATTTGTAATTTCAGAGACAGTTATGAAGAAGAATTACAAGTTTGTAGTATTTCTTATAATTGGTTTAGTGATATTGGAATATCTTGCGATACCAAGGACTACCTTTTCTCAAATTAAAATTCCTGATATATACAAAAAGATTGCTAACGATAAGGAGGATTATGTTGTAGTGGACGCCCCACTTAATGATTTTGGCGGCGCATACTCAATGTATTACCAGACGATACATGGGAAGAAAGTAGTAGGCGGTTATGTCGCAAGAACACCTTTATACTCCAAATATTTTATAGAAAACAATCCAGTCCTACACCTTCTTGCTGAGCCTGGTAATTATTATACAATCAATCTTACAGAAAAAGAGATAAGCGAATCGTTAGACAATCTGAAGAAAAATGGAATAAAATATGTAATTGTCCATAAAAATCTCATGGTAAAAAGGAGTTTCCAAAAAGTAAAAGAAAGTCAAAGAAATATTATTTCCGATATGTTTTTCCCTTATTCTGTAAACAAGCATAGAATAGAAGTGTGGCGGGGGGAGTCGGAGAGGGGCGATTATCAAAAGGTCTTTATGGACGGATCGGGATTTAATGATTTTATTACGTTCCTCAACAAAATCCTGTCAAACCCGGTATCCGAAGATGAAGTGGTTGTCGTATATGAAATCAGAAAATAAATTTATTTCTGTTAATTTGGCTTTATGAGAATATTTTATTTGAAGCTCATAGAAAAGATACGCACATTCAATAATGAAGTGCTATATTGATATTTGAAAGGATTGTGAAACTGTATTTAAAATGAAAGTTACTTATGTATTACCTGTGTATTGGCCTGCCATTGGCGGATGTGAATTACATACTCATGAGTTAGTTAAAGTACTATCAGAGAGACACGATATTAACGTTATAACCCTGATTGATAATCAGCATGATAAACTCTCTGGTGACCTGTGGTTTGCATGTATACTTAAAGCACCAGCGAATGCAACAAGGTATAAAGATAATTTTGCAGATGTAACGAGATTGCCATTAACACCTGTTGAAAAGTTTGTAAATTTTCCTTTTGCTAGGATACAGAGTCCAAAATTGCCCAGCTTCATAATTAAGTTAGCGATGGAGAATTTATCGAACTTTTACATGAAGAAATTACTAGGGTTAATAGAAGCTGCAGATGTTTTGCATTGTGTCCATGGAGGTGTTTCCTATCTTGGTTACGCAGCGCTTAAAGCTTCAAAAAGGCTTGGAATTCCTTTTGTATATACGCCTGTTTTACATTTGTATCATAAAAATCAGACTGTAGGTATAAATAATACGAATTATTATTCCTATAATCCTCAACTTTGTTTAAGTCCGAGGGGTTGGACAGATAATTACTGGTATAAATTATGTTGTGAAGCGGATGCTATTATAGCAATGACTGATTTTGAAAGGAATTTTTATATTAAGGAAGGTATAGATTCAAAGAAATTATACAATGTTGGTGTGGGACCTTTGGTTGCTGATAAAACAACAGAAGACATTAGGCAGAAGTATAATCTTAATAACAAAAGGATTATATTATTTTTAGGTCGTAATGTTGCATCTAAGGGTATGGAAGAGCTTTTAAAAGCTGCAAATATTGTGTGGGAGAAGTTCCCAGATACCTATTTTTTCTTTGCAGGACCAAAAGAAGGAAATTCTGAAGAGATATTTCGACGTTATTGTGATCCAAGAATTATTGTACTTGGTGTTGTATCAGAAAATGAAAAAACAGCATTGTTGAAGGCTTGCAATGTTTTTTGCATGCCATCGTTAGAGGAAAGTCTTGGTGGTACATTCCTTGAGGCATGGATGTTTGAGAAACCAATAATTGGAGCAAAAATTCCGCAATTAGTTGAAATTACCAATAATGGTCAGGGGGGATTCCTTGTAAATCCAACGCCGGAAGATATAGCATACAAAATAATAACATTGCTTCAAAATCCTGAAACGGCAAGGTTTATGGGGCAATGGGGGAAACGGAGAGTACTTGAGAATTATACGTGGGAAATAATTATAAAAAAGGTCGAGGATATTTATTACGATATTATAAAAAGACGTAAAAATATATGAGAAAAATAGTTATTTTAGGGGCTGGTCCAACAGGTCTTGGCGCAGCTTATCAATTAAAAAAGCTTAATTATAAAAATTGGCAGATATATGAGAAAAACAGTTATATAGGAGGTCTTTCTGCCAGTTTTAGGGATGGGCAGGGATTTACATGGGATATAGGAGGTCATATAATTTTCTCAACTGATAATAGGTTTAATTACCTTGTTGACGATTTGTTAGGTGACAAATCACTATCTTTTAAAAGAGAAAGTTGGGTATGGCTTAAAGACAATTTTATAAAATACCCGTTTCAGAATAATTTCCATACTCATCCTGATAAGGAAATAGTAATTGAATGTATTTTGGGGCTTATTGATAATCTTTATAAGAATGGTAAATGTAGAAATTTCGAAGAATGGATTTATTATTTCTTTGGGAAAGGTATTGCAAGATATTTTATGACCCCATACAACAATAAGGTATGGGCATGTCCATTAGATAAGATGGACTATGGCTGGATAGCTGAAAGAGTTAGTGTTATAGACATAAAGAGAATTCTCCAAAACATCGTTTATAGTAGGGATGACAGTAATTGGGGACCAAACAATGTTTTTAAATACCCTCTTTTTGGCGGGATAGGTGGTTTGTTTGATAAGTTCTTACCTTACATAAATGGGCATCTTTACTTAAACAAAAATGCTATAAAAGTTTCTGTAGAAAAAAAGGAAATTGTTTTTCAAGATGGAGAAAAGGTGTCATATGATTTATTAATTTCAACAATTCCACTAAATGAACTTTTAAATAAAATAGAGAATAAACCAGAACAAATAAATAAGTCTGCTAAAGAATTTGTATGGAATGGGGGATACATGGTTGGTATCGGAATTAACAAACCCTGTCCGAGTAAGAAAAATTGGATATACTTCCCACAGGATGATTCTCCATTTTATCGTGTTACATACCTCTCTAATTATTCACCCAACATGACTCCAAGAGGAAATTATTTTTCTTTTCTTGCAGAAACATCCTATTCGACTTGTAAATCAGTTTCTAAAGAAACAATTGTTGATGAGACTATAAGAGGATTGATTAATTCTAAACTTTTAGAAGAGGAAGACAAAGCTCAGATTGTTTCAACATATTTAATTGACGTGCAACACTCATTTCCTGTCCCTTTTCTCGGTAGAGATGAAGTATTGAGAGAGGTTCAAAGTTTCTTGTCGGGAAATGACATTTATTCCAGAGGACGATTTGGAGGATGGAAATATGAGGTAGGGAATATGGATAATTCGGTAATACAAGGTATGGAAATTGTAGAGAAGATATTGTTAAGTAGAGAAGAAACAATTTACAGGGTTTAAGATAATTTAATGGTTCAATTATTTAAGAAAATAAAACACGAACTCTCTTATGGTTTTGGAGCCAGTTATGCGCCATACCCCACAGGTATTACGATAGAACTTAACTATAACTGTATGTTTCGATGCAAAATATGTCAGATGTGGAAAGATGATTTTAAAAACACTCGACTTGTTGGCGATAAAATTCTTGGGAAAGATGAATTACTAAGAATTATAGATGAACTCTCTGGTTTAAAAGTGAATTATATATATTTTTGCGGCGGAGAGCCATTCTTAAGAAATGATTTTTTTGATATAGTAGGTTATTGTAAATCAAAAAGAATTTACTGCTCAACTATTTCCAACGGTTATTTAATTGATGAAGGGCTTTCTGAAAAGATAGTTGCATCAAAGTTAGACTTACTTGGGATATCTATTGATAGCGCTAGTAGCAGTTTACATGATGAAATTAGAGGTGCAAAAAATGCTTTTTATCGTGCAACTGAGGGTATAAGATTAATCAAGAAGAAACAAACGGAACTTAATACAGAAATTCCCGAGGTATTCATAAACTGTACGGTTTCGTCTAGGAATTTCATGGTATTACATGAAATAGTAGATTTAGCTAAGTTGCTTAATGTCCGAAGAATAAATTTTAACTATCTTTCAGTATTAGATAGCAAGACTGTAGAGCTAACTAACCGTGTAATGGGTGAGAAGGTTGTTGGTTATCATACTTTTTCAAATATTGACACAGAATACCTACTTCAAAAAGAACAAGTAGACCAATTAGATTTTGTTATAGAAAATATTAAAAAGAAATGTGGTTCTGAAATCAAATGTGATTTAGATCCAGCATTAGCTAATAAGAATAAAGAACTTTTGTTGGAAGGTAAATTTGCTGTCTCAAGATGCAATATACCATGGAAGTCGGCAATGATTACTCCATTAGGTGACGTAGTACCTTGTGCCATGTTTACAGATTATAAAATGGGTAATATAAGAGAAGAAACTTTTAGTGAAATATGGAATAGTAAACGTGCTAGGCATATACGAAGGCTTCTTAGTAAATATCTCCCTCCTATATGTCAAAAGTGCTGTATGGTGCATACAGATACACCGTCTCTGGTAAAGAAAATATATTATAAATTTAGGAATATGTAGTAGATGTTCAAAGGAGAAAATGTAATTTGTATTTCCTGGTTGGTATGGGATTCGATTCCTCTTGTAATGCATCATATGATGACAAGGTTAGCAAGGGATAATAGGGTATTGTTTGTAGACCCACCAGTGGCTTACAGCAATCTGATCATCCAGCCCGATTGGTGGAAGAATCATTTAAAAAAAACGCTATTGTGGCTCCGAGGAGTTAATCAGGTCAGGGAAAACCTCTTTGTTTATTATCCACCGCCATTATTATTGCAGTATGGTCACTTTAAAATTGCAGACAGGGTAAGTCAAGCCATTACAGCATCCACGATTTCAAAAACGGCAAAACGCTTAGGCTTTACAACTCCGATATTATGGATATATCATCCCTACGCTGTTTATCCCAAGGGACAGTTTAAGGAAAAACTGACCTGCTATGATTGTAATGATGATGTGGGGTTCTTCTATTCTCAAAATTTTAATAAAAGAAAAAAACTATCAGCGATGGAGGCCAACTTAACTAGAAAAGCAGATATTGTATTTGCTACATCGAAGTATCTTTTTAACCTACGTAAAATGCAAAATCCTAATACTTATTATCTTCCTTCAGGTATAGACTTTACGCTTTTTAATAAGTCTATTTCTTCTGATTGTAAAATTGCTCCGGAACTTGAAGCAATTTCTAAGCCAATTATCGGTTTTGTTGGTGGCATGGTAAACTCAAAGATGAATTGGGAATGGATTCGCGAAGCATCGGTTTCTCATCCTAAGTGGACTTTTGTTTTTATTGGCCCATGTGTCGAACAGCCCCCTTTTTACATAACCCAGCAAAAAAACATCGTATTTTTAGGCCCCAAGCCTCAAGAAATATTACCTGCCTATATTACGGGTTTTGATGTATGCCTTATCCCATACCAGGGAGAAGCGTTCCTCAGGGCTTGCCAACCAACAAAGACCTTTGAATACCTTGCTGCTGGCAAACCTATAGTGGCTTCGTGGATACATGAATTAGAAGAATATAGTAATATTGTTTTCCTGTCTCGCACCATAGAAGAATTTGTGAGAAACATTGAATCGGCTTTGGTTGTTGGTAAGAAAGAGGAAATGATTAAATTGTATATCCAAACTGCTCAAGGGTACTCATGGGAAGACAGAGTGGAAAAGGCGTCTACGTTTGTAACCAAAATCATAAAAGATCGCGAAATGAATCAGATTAATAAATAAGATGGGCAATATTCTTGAATGGGAAAAATGGTAGACGAAATTCTGTATTTTATTTTGGAAAGAATATTATGCCTTTCAAATGGTAAAAGCAAAACAATCAATCCGCTTGAGATTAAGCGTATTCTTGCCATAGGTGGAGGTGGCGGTATTGGTGACCTTCTGCGTGCCCTGCCAGCATTGGAATCACTTAATTACAATTTTCCACACGCAAAAATATCTTTGTTAGCTTCAAATATTTGTTCTGAGATACTAACGTTATTCCCAAATAAACATATTATTTCTGAGGTAATTGAGTATGATCCGAAGAGGGGGCATAAAAGTATTTTAAAAAAACTATTTCTGGTATTATCTTTAAGGAAAAGACATTTTGACCTCACTTTTTTCCCTAGTAGGGGAGAAGGCATGAGAAAAGAAGTTTTAATGAATTTTATTATTGGGGCGACTCACAGGTTAGGGTTTGTTAAAGGAAGGGTTGGGTCATTGAATACTATAAAATTGGAATTGAGGGATGATGTCCCTATTATAAAGCAGAATCTTGATATACTGGCTGCTGCGAATTTGAAAATGCGGTATTCAGAAAAAACACTAGAAGTACCGGAAAAATATTTAACGGAAGCAAATGAATTTCTAATGCTACATACCCCCAATAATACGTTCCCAATTATCTCGATTCACCCTGGCGTATTGTGGTACTCAGAGCGTAGGTGTTGGCCGATTGAAAAATACGTTCAGCTTATAAAGAGTATAATTGATGAATTTGGCGCTAAAGTTGTTGTTGTTGGAAGTAAAGAAGAAACATTAATAAGTGAAACGCTTAACAAGAATATTAAGAGTCCATTTATTTTGAATATGATAGGCAAAACTACGGTTGTTCAGACAGCTGCTTTTATTAAAGTATCTCATTTATTCATAGGCAATGATTCCGGACCGTTTCATATAGCAAATTTCTTAAATGTACCTACGATTGTACTATTTGGTGCGACTTCGCCGTGGCAGGTTGTTTCATCAGTAAATAATTGTACGATTGTTTCAAAAAATCTAAATTGCAGTCCGTGTTATCTCCATTACCCGGGACTCATGCCTGATTGTAAAGATGCGCGCTGTTTAAAGGAAATAGAAGTTGAAGAAGTTATGAATGCAGTAAGAAAGGAAATTAAAAAGCAAGCAGGACATGATTGATACAATATTATTAATAACCGGGATTTTTTTTTTACCTGTATCCGTATATTTGTTTCTTACAACCTGTCTGGGCGCTTTTAGTAAAAAAGGAGGTTTGAAAGAATCAACAAGTCTGAAGAAGTTTGCCATAGTAATTTCAGCTCATAATGAAGAAAGGATAATTGGGAGGACTTTACATAGCATACAGGAGGTAGATTATCCAGCCTCTTTGTTTAATGTTTATGTTGTTGCCGATAATTGTTCGGATGACACCGCTATTATTGCTAGAAAAATGAATGCTTTATGTATTGAAAGGTATGATGAGATAAATCGTGGTAAAGGTCATGCGTTGAGATGGTTTTTTAACGATGCATTTAAAAATAATCTTCCTGAAGATGTATTTTTAATAATTGATGCAGATACAATAGTAAGTAAAAATATTTTAAAAGAAATGAATAAGAAGTTTTGTGAAGGTGCGCAGGTAGCAAATGTACGTTACGAAATACTTAATCCCGGTTGCTCTGTAACTGCAAGTATCGCATTTCTTGGATTTTTGTTAAGAAATTTAAGGTACAAAGGCTTGTGTATTCTGGGTGGATCTGCCCAGTTGTTGGGCAATGGAATGGCATTTACACGAGAGATAATAAAAGATTACGGATGGCTTGCTACTTCCATTACAGAGGATAGGGAACAGTGGGCAATTCTTTATACTAAAGGGGTAAACGTAGAATTTGTTGACAGTGCGTCTGTATTTGCATTAATGCCAGAAACCTTTAAAGATTTCAGTGTACCAAGGGCAAGGTGGGATATAGGTGGATTAGCTGTAAACAGGCGTTATATGTCACAATTTTTAAGAATTTTTTTCAAGAAGATGAATTTTGCCTCTTTCTTTACATTTATCGAGATTATAACGCCACCTTTTACGTATTATTATTTTATAAGTAGTGTGTTTTGTATTATTACTTCAATAATGCAATTGACAGACATGGGTTATCACTCTTTTCTGGCGTGGTTAGTAAATATTATTTTGTTATCAACGGGGGTTTTTTCAGGTTTATTAAATACAAAGGTTGATTTTGCAGTTTATAAAAACCTTTTATTCTATTTACCAGTCTTTGTTCCGTGGAGAATCTGGAATTTGTTGAGGGGGTATTTTCGAAGTAATCCAGAAGAATGGATTAAGTCGAAGAGACATTAACTTATTTACGTGAATATGGTTGATAGAACCAGTATGGGGTTGATTATTTGAAAATACTTCATGTTTATAAAGATTATTATCCGATACTTGGAGGGATTGAAAATCATATAAAAATCCTTGCCGAAGCCCAGGCTAAA